>JADHLK010000081.1 GCA_016780695.1 Alphaproteobacteria bacterium
ATGCTGGGCCAGCACATCCAGCGCACCGGGCTGCTCAGCCAGCCGTTCCAGCTCTCTGTCTTGCACTGTCTGCTGTGCTGCCAGAGCCACAAAAATCTCAAAACGGTTAGCCGGAAAGATAATCGCCCGCGATACAGCGTTCAGCTGGTGGCCGGCCCGCCCCATACGCTGGATCAACCGGGCGGTCCCCTTGGGCGCGCCCACCTGCATCACCAGATCAATCTCAGCCCAGTCAATACCCAGATCAAGCGAGGAGGTGGCCACCACCGCATCCAGCTTGCCAGCCGCCATCGCGGCCTCTGTCTTGCGCCGCTGCCCGGTTGCCAGCGAGCCATGATGCAAGCCAATTTTCAGGCCCTTCTCATTGATTTGCCAGAGCGCCTGAAACAGCATTTCTGCCTGCGCCCGTGTATTGACAAAAATCAGGCTGGTCTTATGCGCTTCTATCTGGCGATAGATTTCTGGCACTGCCCATAAACAGCTATGCCCGGCCCAGGGGATCTCTTGATCAGCGGGCATATAGACGGAGAGCTGCATCTGTTTTTCCAGCGGCGGAGCCAGCACCGCCACTCGCTCTTTTTCTGGATGCAGCCAGCCGGTCATCTGCGCCGGGTCTGCGAGGGTTGCTGACAGGCCGACAAAGCGGGCCTGCGGGGCAAGGCTCCGCAAGACGGCCAGCGAGAGCGAGAGCAAATCCCCCCGTTTATTGCCGGCCAGTGTATGGATTTCATCGATAATGACCGTTTGCAACCCGGCAAACCAGTCTGCTGCTTCCGGCCAGGCTAGCATCAATTCCAGCGATTCCGGTGTGGTCAGCAAAATATGCGGCGGTGTGTGGCGCTGGCGGGCGCGCCGATTGGCAGGAGTATCACCGGTGCGGCTCTCAATGCGGACAGCAAGGCCCATCTCCGCCACCGGGCCGGTCAGGTTGCGGGCAATATCAACAGCCAGTGCTTTAAGCGGCGAGATATAAAGCGTGTGCAGATGCGGTGGCGGCCTCTCAGCCAGTTCCAGCAGGCTGGGCAGGAAACCGGACAGGGTTTTGCCGGCACCGGTCGGGGCGATCAGCAGAACCGGGTCTCCGGCTTTGGCGCGGTCCAGCATATCTTGCTGATGCGGATAGAGTTGCCAGCCTTTTTCCCGGAACCAGCTGGCAAAGCGTGTCGGCAGCCCGGCGCGGAATAAATCCGGGCGACTATCTGGCTGATTTGCTGCTTCTGTTCTCATCTTCTTAAAAACGGCTCTGAAATTGATTGAACAATGACGCGCGGACAGGCAGTATGGGCCTTCTTGAAAAAAAACCAGCTTCTTTTGTCAGTGCCAGCTTCTTTTGTCAGTGCCAGCTTCTTTTGTCAGTGATAGGTCAGGCGCACTGGTTGGGGCAAGTTTGAAAAAGACAGGACAGAAAATGATTGAGCTTTATTTTTGGCCAACACCGAATGGTCATAAAATTTCTATCGCTTTGGAGGAGATGGGGCTGGCCTATCAGCTGCGGGCCGTCAACATCAATAAAGGGGATCAGTTTGATCCGGCCTTTCTGGCCTTTTCACCGAATAACCGGATGCCTGCGATAAAGGACCCGGACGGGCCGGAAGGCCAGCCGGTCACCATCTTTGAATCCGGCGCTATCCTGCAATATCTGGCAGAAAAAACCGGCCAGTTTGCTGGCCAGACCCAGCGCCAGCGCATCGCGGTTACCGAATGGCTGATGTGGCAGATGGGCGGTTTTGGCCCGATGCTGGGTCAGGCGCATCATTTTATTGTTTATGCCAAGGAAAAGCTGCCCTATGCGATGGAACGCTATGGCAATGAGGCGAACCGGCTCTATGGGGTGCTGGACAGGCGGCTGGCCGAGAATGAATTTGTCGCCGGGGATTTCTATTCTATTGCTGATATGGCCATTTTGCCCTGGACGCGCACTTATGAGCGCCAGAGTGTGGATATAGAGGCCTATCCGAATGTCCAGCGCTGGCGGGGGGCTTTGTTGCAGCGCCCGGCGGTGCTGAGAGGGATGAAAGCCGGGGCAGAAATGCGTGATGAGCTGGCCCAGCTGTCAGATGCCGACTGGCAGAGGCTGTTTGGGATAAGCAGCAGCAAGGCAGATGGATAGCAGCTGGCTGAGACCAGCGGCAGCCGGGCTGGAAATCCTGCCAGCCCGCGCCTTTATTGATCCGCTCCGGCCTGTTGATCTGGCGATCATCACCCATGCCCATGCTGATCATGCCCGCCCTGGTCATAAGCAAGTTATCGCAACTGCGCAGACGCTGGCCATCATGGCGGCCCGGCTGGGCCCGGATTTTGCCGAAACCAAGACAGTGCTGGATTATGGCGAGAGCCTGATGCTCGGCGATCTGCGTCTTGGCATGGCCCCGGCCGGGCATATTCTGGGGTCTGCCCAGATTATCATGGATTATAACGATACCCGTATTATCGCAGCTGGCGATTACAAGCGCGCTGCAGACCCGACCTGCCAGCCCTTTCAGCCTGTGCCTTGTGATATTTTTATCACCGAGGCAACTTTCGGCCTGCCAGTCTTTCGCCAGCCGGACCCGCTGGCAGAAATCGCCCGTCTGCTGGCCCTGCGCGCACGCTTTCAGGGCCGCGCAATATTGGTTGCGGCCTATGCGCTGGGCAAGGCCCAGAGGCTGATTGCCCTGCTGCGTCAGGCTGGTTGGGATGAGACCATCTATCTGCATGGGGCGATGCTTGGCCCGTGCCGGATTTATCAGGAATTTGGTGTGGATTTAGGCGATTTGCAGCCGGTCACCACAGACCGCAAGAGCCTGCCTGCAGACCAGCTGGCTGGCCAGTTTGTTTTGGCCCCCCCCTCAGCTCTGGGCAGCCGCTGGGCGCGCCGCTTGCCAGACCCGGTCAGCTGTATGGCCTCCGGCTGGATGCAGGTGCGCGCCAGAGCTCGCCAGAGCGGCATTGAATGTCCGCTGGTTATCTCAGACCATGCGGACTGGCCAGACTTGCTGGCCACGCTTGATGAGGTGCGGCCCCGCCAGGTTTGGGTCACCCATGGGCGAGAGGATGCGTTGCTGCACGCCTGCAAACAGCGCGGCCTTGATGCCCGTGCCTTGCGGCTTATCGGCTATGAGGAGGACAGCGCATGAAGTCCTTTTCTGGCTTGCTGGAAGGATTGCTCTATGCTCCGGGCCGCAATTCCAAGCTCAGCTGGTTGCAGGACTGGCTGGCAGAAACACCCGATCCGGATCGCGGCTGGGGGCTGGCCGCCCTGACCGGAGAGCTGACATTCGCACATGTCAAGGCCGGGCTGGTAAGAGAGCTGGCCGCTGCTGCCAGTGATCCAGAGCTATTTGCCCTGTCCTATGATTTTGTCGGCGATTTGGCAGAAACAACGGCGCTGATCTGGCCGGAACCGGCAGAGCTGGCCCCGCCACCCCGCCTGGCAGCCATTGTTGAGGCTTTGCAACAGGCCAACCGACAGCAGGCGGCAGAGCTGATTTCTGGCTGGCTGGGCAGCATGGATGCGACGCAGCGCTGGGCCTTGCTGAAGCTGGCAACTGGCGGTCTGCGAGTCGGCGTTTCCGGGCGGCTGGCCCGCCTGTCTGTTGCGACTGCCTTTGACCGGGATATTGCCGAGATAGAAGAAATCTGGCCCTTGCTTGAACCGCCCTATAGGGCTCTGTTTGACTGGCTGGAAGGCCGCTCAGATCGGCCAGATGCCAGGGGGCGGGCGGTGTTTCGCCCGCTGATGTTGGCGCATCCGCTGTCCGAAGAAGCTGCTGAGCAGCTGGATATGACCCGCTATCAGACAGAATGGAAATGGGATGGGGCGCGGGTGGAGCTGGCCGCGGCTGAGGATGGGGTGCGGCTTTTTTCGCGCTCTGGTGATGATATCACAGCCGCTTTTCCTGAGATCGTGCCGCCTGCTGGCTGGCAGGGCACGCTGGATGGGGAATTGCTGGCTGGCCAGCCGGATGCGGTGGCCAGCTTTGGCCGCTTGCAGCAAAGGCTGAACCGTAAAAAGGCCGGGCGCAAGCTGCAAGCAGATAATCCGGTTTTCCTGCGGGTTTATGATTTGCTGATTGAAGGAGAGACCGACTGGCGCGAAAAGCCGCTATCTGCCAGGCGCGCCCGTCTGGAGCAGCTGGCTGGCAGCTGGCTACCGGACGGCCGGCTGGACCTGTCTGAAGTGCTGGCAGTTGCGACACCGCAAGAGCTGGATGAGCTGCGCGCCGCCTGTCGCAGTGACCAGCTGATTGAGGGGATGATGCTCAAACTGAAAGACAGCCCCTATCTGGCCGGGCGGCCAAAAGGCCATTGGTGGAAATGGAAGCGCGACCCGCTGCGCGCTGATCTGGTCATTATGTATGCCCAGCGTGGCCATGGGCGGCGCTCTTCGCTCTATTCAGATTTCACGCTGGGGGCCTGGCGCGATGGGGCAGACGGGCCGGAGCTGGTGCCAGTCGCCAAGGCCTATTCCGGTTTTTCTGATCAGGAATTGCGGGCCTTGGATAAATTTGTGCGGCAAAATATTGTCAATCGTTTCGGGCCGGTGCGCGAGGTGGAAAAACAGCTGGTGGCTGAGCTGGCTTTCGATTCGGTGCAACGCTCCAGCCGCCACCGCTCCGGGGTTGCCTTGCGCTTTCCGCGCTTTCATGCCGTGCGCTGGGACAAGCCAGCAGAGGAGGCTGACTGGCTGCCGACCATAGAGGCGTTGATCGGGGACTAGGAGGATTTGTCTGCCCCGCGCCGACAGCGTTCTGAACAATAGATCACCTGTTCCCAGTCACGCTGCCATTTTTTGCGCCAGGTAAAGGGGCGCTGGCAGACCGGGCAGGTCTTGACCGGCAAATCGCCTTTTTTAATCATTTTAGCCATGCTGCTCTCCTGATCAGCGCGGCTCAGGCCGGATTGCGGCTGCCATCATCAAAGCGCAGCGTGCATTTGTCAGAGAATACCTGCTCAATCAGCGATTCTGTGCAGCGCGTCCAGGGGTAATCTCCCTTGCCGGACATCTCATTACGCCAGATGATCGCGATAGCCAGCAGCGCGAAAAGGCCAATTAATATCCAGCGCAAATCAAATCCGAACATCTGCCTGCCTTTCTGCCTAGAGCTGGTCCCAATCTGTCAGATGGTTGCCGAGTGCCTCCTCGTCAACCTCCTGTTCGGTAAATAAGCGGCCTGCCAAGGATTTGCCGGCCTTGCGTGTGCTGTCCGGGTCGCCTGTTATCAGGGGATGCCAGTCTGGCAAATCCTGCCCCTCATGGATCAGCCGATAGGCGCAGCTGGCTGGCATCCAGCCCAGCTGATGCAGATTATCCGGTGTCAGAATAACACAATCTGGCACCTGCTGCTTGCGATTATCATAATCCCGGCAGCGCGCCGTGTTGCAATCCAGCAACCGGCAGCCGACATCTGTATAATGGATGAAACTGGTATCCACATCCTCCAGCTTTAGCACACAGCATTTGCCGCACTCGTCACACAGAGATTCCCATTCCTGCTTATTCAGCTCGCTCAGCGGCTTTACTTTCCAAAAGGCGGTATCTGGCATAGTCGGTCTCGATAATCCTGCATCTTTTTTTCAACGAAATCGCGCCGGCGCGGCACCGCCGCCTGATCATGCACCAGCTGGATCTGAAAGACCATACCACTGCCGCTGCGGAAATATTGCTCACACCCGGTCAGATAAAAATCCCACATCCGCACAAAACGCGGATCATAGCTGTCCGGCAAGCTGTCCAGCCCGTCCTTAAAGGCCGCGCGCCAGGCCGCCAATGTATCCGCATAATGCAGCCGCCATATTTCTATATCTGTGATTTTCAGCCCGGCTTTCAAAATCGCCGCGCTCATCTGTTCCAGATCAGGCAGATAGCCACCGGGAAAAATATATTTGTCAATCCAGCGATTGGTCGGGCTGGCCGGGCCAAAGGCACCGATCGCATGAATCAGGGCTACCCCATCCGGGGCCAGCCGGTCGGCAATTTTCTGAAAATAGCTCTTGAAATGGCTGGGCCCGACATGTTCAAGCATCCCGATAGAGACGATTTTATCAAACTGGCCGCTGGTCTGTCGGTAATCTTCCAGCTGAAAATCCAGCCGTCCGGTCAGCCCGGCGGCGGCGGCCCGCTGGCGGGCATAGGCCAGCTGATTATCCGACAGGGTGATACCGCGCACGCTCACCGCCTCTTCCAGCAGGACCAGCGCATGACCCAGCCCGCCCCAGCCACAGCCAATATCCAGCACCCGGTCGCCCGCCTTCAGACAGAGCTTGGCTGCGATTCGTGCCAGCTTGGCCTGTTGGGCGGCATCCAGCTTGATCCCATCCTCAGCAAAATAGGCACAGCTATATTGTCGCCAAGGGTCCAAAAATAGATCATAGAGATCATCACCCAGATCATAATGATGGGCGACA
>JADHLK010000082.1 GCA_016780695.1 Alphaproteobacteria bacterium
CAGTTGTTCCGGGCGAATGTGCCGGTTGAGACAGCCAATGTCTGGCTGGGCCGTCAAGCACAGCTGCCGCTTATGCTGGACCAGCCTCTCGAGCGGGTGCTCTCGCGCACGGAACGGGCCAGGATGCGGATAACAGTCAACTGGCAGGACCCGGTGCCGGCCCCGATTGTCAAGGGTGATAAAATCGGCACGCTGACTTTCAAAACAGACGGAATTACTGAAACCTATGATTTGCTGGCCGGGGAGTCTGTTGGCCAGCTGGGTATGTTTGAACGGGTCGGGGCTGCGGTCAAATATCTGATCTTTGGTGCCGCCCAGCCGCTGCAGAATTGAGGGTAGGCAGGTTTCTGCCCGCTTGATCAGCGCGGTTCTTGGAAGAAAAAGGGAAGGGAAAACGGGTGCCATGACAGGCCTGTTTGTGTCATTTGAAGGAGGCGAGGGGTCTGGCAAGTCCACCCAGATTGGGCGGCTGGCGGACTGGCTTTCCACGGAATGGCCGCAGATTGAGCTGGTCCGCACGCGCGAGCCTGGCGGCACCCAGCAATCTGAGCAAATCCGCGCCCTGCTGGTCAATGGTCAGGCCGATAAATATAGTGCCCGCACCGAGGCGCTGTTGATGGTGGCGGCGCGCACCGAGCTGGTCAGCCAGATTATCCAGCCAGCCCTGCAGCGCGGTGCAATTGTGCTGTGCGACCGGTTTCGTGATTCCACCTCGGTTTATCAGGGTTTGGCGCATGATATCGATCAGGCTGATATTGACCGGCTGCATCAATTCGCTATTGGCGATCTGAAGCCGCAGGTGACCTTTTTGCTGGATTTACCTGCCGAGGCGGGGCTGGCGCGGGCTGGCCAGCGTGGTGCGGCAGAAAGCCGGTTTGAGGAAAAGGGGCTGGCATTTCACAGCCGCGTGCGGGCTGGCTACAAAAAGCTGGCGGCAGATAATAAAGACCGGTTTGTAGTGCTGGATGCTGGCCAGTCTGAAGCTGATCTGGCGGCTGAAATTCGCCAGCATATCACGCCGATGATCAACCAGCTGCTAAAAGAAACTGCTGGGCCGGGAAATTAGCCATGGGGAAATTAGCCATGGGGAAATTAGCCATGGGGAAATTAACCATGCGGGAAATTAGCCATGCAAGATGAGGCCCAGCCCCGGCATCCGGCCCTGCGTGGTCATGCAGCATTTCTGGAGAAATTTGCAGAACAGGCTCGCAGCGGGCGGCTGGCGCATGGCTGGCTGTTGGCCGGGCCGTCCGGCATAGGCAAGGCGCGGGTGGCACAAACGCTAGCGGCCTGGCTGTTGGCAGGCGGGGCTGAACAGCACGGCCTTTTGGATAACCAGATCACAGCCGGGGAGATTCTGGCAGGGTTACAAGGCAACCCGCAGGCAAGGCTGGTGCTGTCCGGGGCACATCCGGATCTGTTGCTGATCAGGCCAGAGGCCAGCGAGCAGAATAAATCCGGCCAGATCAAGGCCGACCAGCTGCGCCGTATCTCAGCCTTTCTCTCGCAGACAGCCGGGCGGGGCGGCTGGCGGGCGGTTATTCTGGATTCTCTGGATGAGGTGAACCGCAACGGGGCCAACGCGCTGCTGAAAATTCTGGAAGAGCCGCCGGAGCGAACAGTCCTGTTCTGCCTGTCCGGTAAGCCGGGCAGCGTGCTGGCTACCATTCGCTCGCGCTGCCAGCTGGCCAGGCTGCATCCGCTTGGTCTGGACGATACGAGGGCGGTTCTGGCTGATTACTGGCCAGAGGCAGAGGCCGATACGGTGCTTGATTTGGCCCGCCTATCGGGCGGCGCGCCGGGCCGGGCGGTGCTGCTGGCAGAGGCGGGGGCAGCTGATCTGTTTGCTGAGACCTGTTCGGTTATCGCGGGCGGGCAGGGGGCAGCAGCTTTCGCCAGCCTGTGCAGTCGCTGGGGGCCAGGCGGGGCCAAGGGCCGGGCGATGCGCCAATCTGCCCTGTTCCTGTTTGAGCAGCTGTTCGCCCATGCAGCCCGCATCGCAGCAGGTGGCCAGCAGCCGGACTGGCCTGATTTTGCGGTCGCTGCCTTGCACAGTTTAAGCAATCGGCACAGCTCCGGCCAGCTGGCAGATATGCATCGTCTGCTGCTGCATGATTTGCAGGAAGCCGAGACCCGCTATCTGGATTTCGGGGCTGTGCTGCATCAGTTTTTTTTCAAAATCCATAGCCAAACACCTGCTTCTCAGGCTATGTGATGGGGTGTTTCCTACCCCGGGCGAAGTGTGAGCCATGACAGATAAGCGTTTTTACCTGACCACGCCGATTTATTATGTAAATGACAAGCCGCATATAGGCCATGCCTATACGACTCTGGCGTGCGATGTGCTGGCGCGTTTCAAGCGGCTGGATGGTTATGAGGTGATGTTCCTGACCGGCACTGATGAGCACGGCCAAAAGGTTGAGGCTGCCGCCAAAAAAGCCGCGGTCAGCCCGCAGGAATTCACCGACAGCGTTTCGCAAAATTTCCGCGATCTGACGGACCGGATGGGCTTTTCCAATGACCAGTTCATTCGCACCACTGAGCCGCGCCATTACCGGGCCAGTCAGAAAATCTGGCAGCTCTTGATGGATCGCGGCCATATCAGGCTGGATAAATATGCTGGCTGGTATTCGGTGCGCGATGAGGCGTTTTATACCGAGGCGGAGCTGGTGGACGGGATGGCCCCGACCGGTGCGCCGGTGGAATGGGTGGAGGAACCGTCCTATTTCTTTGATCTGTCAAACTGGCAGCAAGGCCTGCTGGATCATTATGAGGCAAATCCAGATTTTGTGGCCCCGCAAAGCCGTTTTAACGAGATTAAGAGCTTTGTCTCTGGCGGGCTGAAGGATTTATCGGTTAGCCGCACCAGCTTTGCCTGGGGTGTGCCGGTGCCGGGTGACAGCGAGCATGTTATGTATGTCTGGCTGGATGCGCTGACCAATTATTTGACCGCGACCGGCTGGGCTGAGCAGGGGGGCGCGGCAGCTGGCAGCCTCTATGACCGGCTCTGGCCAGCTGATCTGCACATGGTGGGCAAGGATATTCTGCGCTTTCATGCGGTTTATTGGCCGGCCTTTCTGATGGCGGCGGGCCTGCCCCTGCCAAAGCGGGTTTTTGCCCATGGCTGGTGGACAAATGAAGGGCAAAAGATTTCCAAATCGCTGGGTAATGTGATTGATCCGCTGGCTCTGATAGAGGAATACGGGCTGGATCAGACGCGCTATTTTCTGATGCGCGAGGTGCCTTTTGGCCGCGATGGCGATTTTGCCAAACAATCCATGATTCAGCGGATCAATTCTGATCTGGCCAATGATCTGGGCAATCTGGCACAGCGCAGCCTGTCCTTGATTGCCAAGAATCTGGATGGGGTAATGCCAGCCTTCCCGGGATTGGATGATCCGGCAGATGCCGCGCTGATCACGCGTGCGGACGCGCTGCTGGACCAGCTGCGTGATGCGATGGACAGACAGGCTTTTCACGAAGGGCTGCGCGACATCTGGGAGGTGATAGCCGAGGCTAACCGCTATATCGACACAGCCGCGCCCTGGGCCTTAAAAAAGACGGACCCGGCGCGTATGGCTGAGGTTTTGGCGGTGCTGGCTGAGGCGGTGCGCCAATTCGCCATTCTGGTTCAGCCCTTTATGCCGGAAGCGGCCAGCAGGCTGCTGGATCAGCTGGGCGTGGCAGGCACTGAGCGCGGCATGGATCAGCTGGGCGGGGCGGCCCGCATTAAAGCTGGCCAGACGCTGGAAAAGCCGAGCGGCGTTTTTCCCCGCTATCAGGAAAAAGAAGAAGGCTGAGAACATGGCCGGATTTTCGTTTATTGATTCCCACGCGCATCTGGATTACCCGCAGCTGGCCGGTGATTTGCCAGCTGTATTGGCACGGGCTGAGGAGGCGGGGATCAGCGATATTATCACAATCGGCGTGCGGCCCAGCACGGCTGACCAGCCACGCCAGCTGGCCGAAGCCCATGCCAATATCTGGTTTTCGGCAGGCTGTCATCCGCATGAGGCAGGCCGCGAGGCAGAGGCGTGCAACACCGAGTTGTTCATCCAGCAAGGCCAGCACCCAAAATGTGTAGCCATCGGGGAATGTGGGCTGGATTACTATTATGATTACGCCCCGCGGGACCAGCAGGCTGCCAGTTTTCGAGCCCAGATAGAAGCAGCCCGACAGCTGGACTTGCCGGTGATTATTCATGCCCGTGATGCAGATGCGGATATGATTGCCCTGATTGAGGAAGAATACGCTGCCCGGCCCTGGCTTGGCTTGCTGCATTGCTTTTCCAGCGGCCCGGATCTGGCATGGCGCGCGCTGGAGCTGGGTTTTTATATCAGCTTTTCCGGTATTCTGACCTTCAATTCAGCCAAACAGCTGCAAGAGCTGGCCGCCCAGATACCGCCGGACCGGGTGCTGGTTGAAACAGATGCGCCGTTTCTGGCTCCGGTGCCGCATCGCGGGGCCAGCAATGAGCCGGCCTTTGCCCTTCATACGCTGGAAAAACTGGCCGAATTGCAGGGGCGCGGGCTGGCTGAGATGGCTGAGCTGACAGCGGCGAATACGCGCGCTCTGTTCCGCCGTATGGGTGCAGGCGCATGATGCGGGTAACCTTGCTGGGATGTGGCACTTCGGTAGGGGTTCCGGCTTTGGGGCGGGCCGGTTGGGGGCGTTGCGACCCACAGGACCCGCGCAACCGCCGCCAGCGCTGTGCTGTGCTGGTGGAAAAAAACGAAACCCGCATCCTAATTGATGCCGGCCCGGATATCCGCAACCAGCTGATACCGCTGGGCTTGCCAACGCTGGATGCGGTGCTGATTACCCATACCCATTCTGATCATGTCGCTGGCATGGATGATTTGCGCGTCTTTTACTGGCCGAACAAGGTGAAATTGCCGGTTCTGGCAACTCGTCAGCATGGCATGGATGTCACTCGCCGTTTCCCCTATCTGTTTGAGAAAAAGCCGGATTCCCCCAGCTATTTTGAGCCGCCCCTGACCTTGGATGAAATTGAGCCAGGCCAGGCTTTCACTATCGGGGATATTGAAATCATGCCGTATTATCAGGGGCATGGAAATAGTTTCTCACTTGGTTTCAAATTTGATGATTTGTTTGCCTATTCCACTGATGTGGTTGCGCTGGATCAGGCGGTGCTGGATGATTTGCACCGGATTCCGCTGTGGATTGTTGAATCGCTGCGCTCTGAGCCGCATCAGGCGCACGCCCATTATGATTTGACCTTCAGCTGGATCGATCAGGTCAAGCCGGGGCAGGCGGTGCTGACGCATCTGGGGCTGGAGGCAGATTATGCTGAGCTGGCGGCGCTTTGCCCGGCTGGTGTGGAGCCCGGAATAGATGGGATGGTATTTGAGTTAGAGTCTTAAAACACCATATATAACTATATGTAAAAAAAATCTAAATTTAATCTTTACATAATATATATTATGCGACATTTATATTTATGACAGTTTGCCTGTCCTGCCTGTGGCCAACCCTGTTATAAAGCCGCGCTCTCCTCTCTTTTTCCGGCATTTTGCCCCGGAGCTTTTAAGGTGATCTACTTCACCCTCAGAGAAGATTAAATACTTAGGAGGCGCAGACAGCGGGGCCATATAAGGCCATTACCCGCGTCTAACATTAGCTCAAAGTGATTACCTTGGCGGAGTGCGCCTGTCTGCCTCATGCAAATCGGCCTCTGTTTTACCATTCTTAGCCTCGCCATTCTTAGCCTCGCCATTCTTAGCCTCACCATTCTTAGTCTCACCATTCTTAGTCTCACCATTCTTGGTCTTGCCATTATTTGGCATATCGATAATCGTTTGGCTGGCTGGCGGTAGCTTGGCGCGGGCAATCTGCATAATGAGCCGCAGCAAAAGCAAGACGAGTCCGGCCAGAAAGGCCAGCCCAGCCATGAAAAACACCGCTATCAGGGCAAAAACAGCCAGTATTTTGCGAAACCAGACCGCCATTTCTTGTTTTTCCTTCCCCCTCAGACGAGATACGCCCTGCCCCATTGAACGCCTGATTAACAAAATCTGGCAAGAATTTATCCGATAAACTGGCTCCATCGATAATTTTAGCGGCGGCAGAGCTTGGAGATTTGCCGAAAGCTGGGTATAGTGACCGCATCTCTTGGGGTGCCGCGCGGGCTAAGTGCCTGTCTGGCTGAGAAAAACCCATTGAACCTGACCCAGGTCATACTGGCGGAGGAAAGAGACGAAAAGGCCAGATAGCCAGCCCTTTTAATCGCTGTGCCCGGCCTTTCATCTTCATCCAAAGCAGTATCGGCCCGTCATAAATCTTTGATGGAGCGAAAGATGCTGAAT
>JADHLK010000083.1 GCA_016780695.1 Alphaproteobacteria bacterium
TCCGGCCAGCTGCAGGGAGGAGATTCGCACCATCTGGTCATCTGCCAGCTGCAGCGTTTTTTGCAAAACCGGCACTTTGACCTCCCGATCTGTTACAATATCGCCAACCCCTTCTGTGGCGAGCCAGGCGCGGTCAGCCTCCAGATCAGCACTGGCCAGCACCGCGATAAACGCCCGGTCAACCGGCTGGCTTGCCGGGTAGAGATTGAGCGTTCCTTGATAGGCCCTGATATCGGTAAGATAGGCAGCCCCGCCTCCCGGCACCGCCACCTGACCGGCGCGAATTGCCGCATTACTGCCCAGCGCAGCCGGGTAGCCAAGCGGGCGGAAACCTGCCGCAACCGCCTGCTCAAAAACGCTGTCCAAATCAGCTACGGAAAACTCCACCGCTGCCCAGCCCAGCGAGGCCAGCGGCTTGTCCGGCCAGTTTGCTGGCTCGGCAGCTGGCTGTTTGACCTCTATCAGACGAACACCGCCGACCCTGCCACCCAGCAAAACCCACCGCGCCCCGCAAATTTCCGGGGCCGCATAGGAATCGGCGATTTCCTCTTCAATTCTGCCCTCAGCCACCGGCCTCAGATTCAATCCAGCCTGCCAGGCAGCAAGCGCCTGTTCCAAATCTGCCGTAGCTAAGGTTACCCAGAGTATGGGACCAGCAAGTGGGGTATGAGGCCGCATCGGGGAATCATGCATTGAAATAACAATTTAGGCTATTGTATATTCACAATCATTGACACCGGGCCTGCATACTGTCAAGGCAGGCCTCAGCAGCAGGAAATTGCCGATAACCGCCCGGCGGCAGGGATGAAAAAAATAAATGGCAAATTTACAGAAACCCACTGGAGCAGCTGATAAAATTGACGCGCTGCTGGATTGGCCTCAGAAAACGCTTCCAACGCTGACCACATTGCTGGCGTTGCGCCGGCGCTGGATGGCGCATGATTTCACCGCGCTCAGGGCCCAATATGAGCAGCTGGTCAGCGCTGGTCAGGCCCCGCAAACCCAAGCCGAAGCCGAGCCGTTGATCCAGTCTCTGGCCTCGGCCTCATCCTTTCAATTCATGCATCGCCATATTCAGGATCGCACCTGGCGGCTATGCGAGAAAATTACCGAAGCGCGCAGCACAGAAATTCAGGCGGCCTTGCAGCCAGATGCCACTGATCTCGGCACACTCGAAGCAGATGAGCAGCTCGCCTATCCGGCCTATTACACCTTTGATTATCATCGTCAGGCTGGCGGTATCTGGCGCGATGATGCTGCTGCGGCGGTTTATTTGCTGGGGGCAAGAATCGTCCATGTTGGGCGCAATTCTGATTTCCAGCTACATGATCAATTTGTTGATGAGATAGAGCTGTCCGCCCCGCCGGAGCGTATTCTTGATCTGGGTTGCGGCTTTGGGAAAACCACTTTTTCGCTGAAACGGCGCTGGCCAGAGGCGGAGGTAGAGGGGATCGATTTATCCCTGCCCTGCTTAAAGCTGGGCCAAAAAATGGCGACCGGCAGAGAGCAGGCGATCCGCTGGCGGCAAGCTGATATGGAAGCCCTGCCTGTTGCCGATAACAGCGTTGATCTGGCAGTCATTACCATGGTGCTTCATGAAATGCCGGAAGCAGCGATTCGCAACAGTTTTGCCGAAGCCTGGCGGGTGCTGCGCCCGGGCGGCAAGCTGATCACGCTGGAAAACCGGCTTATTGGAGACCCGTTCCGCGATACATTGCTGAAATGGTATAGTGAGCTGATCGATGAGCCTTACTGGGAGCCGTTCCGCCATCTGGATATTGAAGAGTTGGCGCGCGATCAGGGCTTTCAGAAAACCCGCTTTGAAAAATGGTATCTTGCTGGCACGGATGGCCCGGCAGCTGAGGCAGACCCCCGCCGCTGGTGCACGCCCTGGGGCCAGATGATTGCAGAAAAAGGGAGCTTATGATGACCGATTCTCCGCATATTCGCGACACTGAAATGCCTGACCATCCGAACATCTCGGTGGCGGCGTTGCTGGAGACCCGTGATATTGATCATTTATCCACGGTGCTGCACGCGCTGTTAGAAGAGGTCGCCACCCTGTCCGTGCGGCTGGCCTGCCTGGAAGCCAAAATAGAGGGGCAGCCGGAAAACGCCCCGGTTGAGCTGCAAGAGGTGCAAGCCCATGTCGCCGCGCTGATAGCCAGAGTTACAGATTAAATCTGAAAAAAAGACCTCCCCCCCCCCCAAAAAAAGACCAAAAAATGACAAAAAAAGACCCGGCACCAAAAAAAGTGCCGGGCCCGCTTTATTGCATCTTCTTATCTGCTGATAGTCACAGCATCATAATTGACGCTCCGGTTGATGTAGCTCAGACCGCTGACCGAAGCGGCGACACCTGTCACATCCACCTGCTCAACCAGGAACAGCGCAGGCAGCACTTCCATTGTCTTGGCGTGCAGCTTTTGCAACAGGCCACGGCGGGCTTCTGGATTAAACTCTTCAAAAGTCGCCTTGAATAACGGGGTCATGCTCTCATCACAGAAATGCGGCACACGCTTGGCACAAGTCATATAGGTATAGGGCCGAATCGTGTCCATATAGGGCGCGGTATTCCAGGAGGAACCAAACATCTCTCCAGGCCAGGTATTTTTCAGGAAAAAGCCCAGCCACTCAGGAAAGCGGATTTGCTGCAGTTCTAGCTTGATTCCCACGGCCGCCAGATCGATAGCGGCTTGCTGATAGATTTCACTATCCGCCGGGAAAGACCCAACCACCACATGGGCGGTTGCCGAAAACCCATCCGGGTAGCCTGCCTCGGCCAGCAGCTTCTTGGCCTGTGCCGGATCATAAGGATAGGAGGACCGGCTTGGATCATAGCCAAACGCAGTAGAGGTCCCAGCCTGGCTGGCCCCCTTGCCCAGACCGGCCAGCAGCACCTCAGCGATCAAGTCCCGATTCACCGCCAGATTAGCAGCCTTGCGGACTCTGACATCCTTGAACGGGCTATCTGGATTGGCCTCTGTTGCAAAGGCCAATGACATGACCTGCGGGGCGGCACTGGCCGCGACCTTCATGCCTGCTGCTTCAATCTGTCCGATATTATCTGGTGAAAAGCCAAAGCCCACATCTATTTGGTCAGACAAAAGCGCCTGCAGACGCGCGGCCCGCTCAGGCAATTCCACAATTGTTACCCCATCAATTTTGGGCGCCCGCCAGCTGGTCTTATTGGCAACCAGACGCGCTTCATTGGTGCCCCAGCCCGCTACCTTAAAGGCACCTGTGCCGACCGGGGTTTCAGCAAACCCTTCCGGCCCCAGCTGTGCCCAGGCACCCGGCTCAACGATAAACACCAGTCCCAGCTTGTTCGGCAATACCGGATCCGGCCCGGAAGTGATGATATCAACAGTCATATCATTCACCTTCGCAACGCCGCTGATATTGCGGACCTCGCCGCCAACAGATGAGGCGCGGCCTTCTTCGGTCAGCAGATATTCAATAGTCGCTACCACAGCGTCCGCATTGACCGGCGCACCATTTGAGAAACTAACACCGTCTTTCAGAACAAAACGCCAGCGCGTTGGCTCTACCGATTCCCAGCTTTTCGCCAGCACCGCTTCCGGGCCGCCCGTAGCACTGATCCGAACCAGCGGATCAAACACGGCATCCCACACAAAGACTGACGGAACCGACCGCCCGGTAAAAGGATTACCCTTGCCAGGTGGCAAATCCCAGACGCCCACCCGCAGCGTTTCAGCCACTGCCGGGGTCAGCGACAAGAACAGACTTGCCACCCCGGTCAGCAACATTGTTTTGATGAATTTCAGCATTTTTTCCTCCTCTGTTTATTGGTGGTATTTCTTGGTCACCATATCAGCTTTGACTCCCCTAGTCGAAGCCCAAAGCTCAAAGCCGGGGTGATCGACATTCCGCCGACAAAAGCATCGCCTGACAATAGCTCTCGTCCCAGAATTTCCCCGGCCGCAAACAAGCCTGAAATGGCTTTCTGGCTGTCATCCAAAACCCGGCAGTCACGGTCAACCACCAACCCGCCACTGGAGGTAGCCGTTGTTCCGTGATTGCGCACAGCAAAAAAAGGCGGCTTATCAATCGGTGCCGGGCGATATTGCCGGCCCAGCGGGTCAGCCCTCCCATCGCTGAGCGCCTGATTATAGGCCGCTACGGTCTCTGCCAAACCAGCTGGATCAATGCCAGCCATTTGAGCAAGTTCAGCCAAACTATCCGCCTTGGTAAAGGCTGGATGCACATTCCAGACAGCTTGCCGACCGGCGGCCTGCCAGCTTGGCAACAGGGGCGGGGCCGCATCGGCAATCGCCGCATCCCAGACAATCCAGAAGGTCATATCCGGCACTTCTGTCATCGCCTTTTGCTGGAGCGGCCGGTTCGGCTCATCTTCACGCAGGCAGCGGGCCCCGCTCTGGTCCACATAAATCTCCCAGGGCGGGCGGGCAGGCATCAGCACCGGATTATCAGCCCGCGCGGTGCGGCGGCTGCCCGGCGGGTCTTCGATACCGCCGACATGCGGCAGAAAATATTGCGCTTTTCTGATTGCCGCGCCGATTTTTTTGGCTGCCAACAAGCCGCCACCCCTATTCGCCGGCTCCGCCCCGCCATAAAGAGCCAGACCAGCTGTCATTTCTGCAAAAACATCTGGATTTGCGGTATATCCACCAGTGGTCAGAAGCGTTTGCGCCGCCGCCACATGACAGGCCGACCCATCCGCACGCGTCAAGAACGCGCCGGTAACTTGGCCCGAGACCGTATCAAGGGCTTGCAGCTGATGGCCGGGCAGGAATGTTACCTTGCCAGCCTCTATCTCGCGCTGCAATTCGGGCATGATCACCTGCGCGATAGACAGGCCGCGTTGCCGCCCCCAATAGGTGCGCGGCACACTATAGGCTTCAAGCTCGTGCAAGATGGCCGGGCATTGCGGGTCCCAGTCAATGCCCAGCTGATCCAGCCAGGCAATGGTGCGCGGGGCCAAATCGCAGGCCAATTTTACCATTTCAGCATCTGCTGTGCCGCCTGTTATGCGCGCGATATCAGCCGCATGGGCTTGCGGGCTATCCTCTATGCCCTTCGCCTGCTGCAGCGGCGTTCCGCCAGCACTTACATGACCAGCTGCGCGCCGCAAAGTGCCGCCGGGTTCTGTCTCAGCATCCGCCAGAATCACCCGCGCCCCACGCCGAGCCGCAAAGATCGCAGCCGGCATACCTGCCGTTCCAGCCCCGATGATAAGGACATCACATACGAGGTCTGAGGCCCTATCACCCTTGTTTTGATCTGCTTTATTCGTCAAACAACTCACCAGTCTTAGGCCGGTTACGCCTGCGCAGCCCCCGATCATGACAGACTCATCAAAAGGCGTGCTGATGAAACCCCTGCCATAAAACCTTGATTAGTCTTTAATGGCCTGGCGAGGGAGTCAATGCTTTTTTGCCAGGCTGCCGGGCGGGCTACCCAGCTGCTGGTTGAGGCAATTTGACAGGCCAGCCTTCCGAATTGCGGCCCGATCAGCTGGTCATGATTGCCTCTATTCATCACCTTTATAGGCGGCTTGCTTCAAAGATGATATTATCTTCAAATGATGGAGCGAACATCAAGGGGGACACGTGATGTCCAATGAGACTGACCGGTATCACGGGCTTGATCTACTCAGGTCACTGGCAATGCTACTTGGCATCGTCTTCCATGCCCCAATGTTCTATTACATACCGGAGATGGCTGATGGCTTCAGGGACTTTGGCATCTCGACCAGCATGATCCCGGAGATGGAGCTTTGGCTCCAGCTGCTGGTGCAATGGTCGCACAATTGGCGAATGACCGTCTTCTTCATCATCTCAGGTTTCTTCGCACTTATGGTCTTCCAGCGAAAGGGCGCAATTCACTTTACCAAGGACAGGGTGATACGGCTGGGTCTGGCACTGATCCTGTTCGCAACACTTTACGACATGCTGGACGGCCAGTTCCAAGGTAAGCTGGAGCATCTTTGGTTCATCTACTACCTCCTCATCTTCAGTCTCATTTCATCGGCTATATGGAGAGGCAAGTCATCAACAGCACCTAAGAACCGGACAGGGGCATCCAACAGGTTACTGGCTGGTCTTTTGCTGGCCTTCGTGCCCATAAGGCTGGTCTGTGACATGCTCGATGGTGGCGCAGTCTCTATCGCGGGCTCTTATGCAGACATCAAACTCGGTGGGTTCGTCTACTTTGCGTTCTGCTTTGCACTTGGATCGGCTCTCTACTCAAGCAAGGAGACACTGAACAATCTGGCTTCAAGAACAACCATTCTGGTGATTG
>JADHLK010000084.1 GCA_016780695.1 Alphaproteobacteria bacterium
TAAATCGGCTGGCTTGAAATGAGGGAGAGATGAATGGAATTGCCCCGCACCCCATCCTTTGATCTGACCGGCAAAAGGGCATTTGTGGCAGGGGCGTCTTCCGGCATTGGACTGGCTGGTGCGGTCGCTTTGGCCGAGGCCGGGGCTGAGCTGGTGCTGGCGGCCAGGCGGGCAGATCGGCTGGCTGAATTAGCTGCCGCGCTGAAAGCAAAGGGGATGACCGCCTCTGTCCTGCCTTTGGATGTGACAGATATTCCTGCGATGCAGGCTGCTCTTGCAGAAGAAGGCCCGTTTGATATTTTGCTGAATTCGGCGGGCCTCGCCCGGCACAGCCCGGCCAGTGTGACGGCAGAGGCTGATTTTGATGCGGTCGCCGACATCAATATCAAGGCAGCCTATTTTTTGGCTCAAGCCGTTGCCAATGGGCTGATCGCAGCAGGCAAGCCCGGCTCACTTATCACTGTTTCCTCTCAAATGGCTAAGGTGGGCGGTATTGACCGCGCGGTTTATGCGGCAACCAAGCACGCTGTGGAAGGATTTACCAAATCCATGGCAATCGAATGGGGGCGGCATGGTATTCGGGTCAATACGATATGCCCGACTTTTATTCTCACCGATCTTACCCGCTCCACTTTTGAGCAGCCGGAAAAGCGGGCCTGGATTGAGGCAAAGATAAAGCTCGGCCGGGTGGGTAAAGTAGAAGATATCATGGGTGCGGTGCAGTTCCTTAGCTCTGATGCGGCTGCCTTGATAACCGGCTCAGCCCTGATGATAGATGGGGGGTGGACAGCTGAATGAGTAACAGCCGAATTACTGCCCAGCAGGTGGCGGCAGCCGCCGGGGTTTCGCAATCAGCAGTCAGCCGGGTTTTTACCCCCGGCGCTTCGGCCTCGCCGCGCACGGTTGCCAAGGTGCAACAGGCCGCGCGTGAGCTGGGCTACCGGCCCAACTCGCTGGCCCGTGCGATGGTCTCAGGCAAGAGCCGGATGATCGGGCTGGTGGTTGCCTATCTGCAAAACCAATTCTATCCGGATGCGATGGAAAAACTATCCAGCCAGCTGCAGGAAAAAGGCTATCACCTGCTGGTTTTTCTGGCTGCCCAGACAGATGGCGATATTGACCGGGTGGTCAGCGAAATTCTGGATTATCAGGTTGATGGCATTATCGCCGCCTCGGTCGCCATGTCCTCTGATCTGTCGGAAAGATGTCGCCAGATCGGTGTGCCGCTGGTGCTGTTTAATCGCTCGCAGGATGACCCGTCCCTGTCTTCTGTTACTTCTGATAATCGGGCAGGAGGTCGGCAGGTGGCTGAATTCCTCTTGGCAGGCGGGCATCAGCGCATCGCCTATATTGCGGGCTGGGAAGGGGCCTCTACCCAGCGTGACCGTGAGGCTGGCTTTGTTGCGGCCTTGCAGGCGGCTGGCCAGTCGCTCTATGCGCGGGCGGTGGGTAATTTCAAGCTGGAAGATGCAGCGGCTGCGACCCGCCAGCTGTTTGATGTGCCTGCCGGAGAAAGGCCGGATGCGGTGTTTGTGGCGAATGATCACATGGCGTTCAAAGTGATGGATGTGTTGCGATTTGAGCTGGGTCTGGCGGTGCCGGAAGAGGTATCTGTTGTCGGCTATGATGATGTTCAGGCGGCAGGCTGGCAGGCTTATGATCTGACCACTGTGCGCCAGCCTGCCAATCAGATGGTTAGCGAAACAGTGCGGCTTCTTCTGGCCCAGATAGAGGGAGAAAATACGCCGCCTAGCCAGATCGAAATTGGAGGGCCGCTGGTTCTGCGCGGCTCAGCCCGGATAGCCAAAGGATGGAAAAGATGAAAGGTTTTGATAAGAAATTCAGGGATTTTCCAGATTATATTCTGGGTATAACCAAGGAAATATGGGAAGATCGCGGGATTGCGACACTCAACCATTATTATGGCGAGGATATGTATCTGCGGATGCCGATGGGGGCCTATCGCGGCAATCAGGGGGTGATTGCCAAAACGATGGGCACGCTGGTGGAATTTCCAGATCGTCAGCTACTGGGAGAGGATGTGATCTGGTCCGGCGATCCAGAAGCCGGAATGCTCAGCTCGCACCGGCTATATTGCACCGGCACGCATCTGGGTGAGAGCCAGTTTGGTCCGGCAACTGGCAAAAGCGTGCATTTTAGGGCAATCGCAGATTGTTATGCGATCAATAACAGCATAACCGATGAATGGCTGGTGCGCGATTATGGCGGTATTGCCAAACAGCTGGGCTGGACTGCCGAAGAGGCGGCTGCAAAAATTATCAAAGATGAGGGCGGGCTGGATAAGTGTGAGCCACCGCTTACCCCGGTAAATGATCTGGAAGGGCCCTATAAGGGGCGCGGCAATGACAATGAATGGGGCGCGCGCTATGCAGATATTCTGAACCGGATCATGGCTGCTGATCTGGCCGTGATACCAGCAGAATATGACCGGGCTATTCACGCCGAATATCCGGGCCAGATCTCTGCCAGAGGCTGGTCAGAGGTGGATAGATTCTGGATCGGCCTGCGCTCCAGCTTTCCATCCGCGCAATTTCGCATTGACCATCAGATAGGCCGCGAGGATACGATGATGCCGCCACGGGCAGCATTGCGCTGGTCCTTGCATGGTCGCCATGATGGCTGGGGCAGCTTTGGCCGACCTACCGGGGCAGAGGTCTATATTATGGGAATGTGCCATGCGGAATTTGGCGCGCTGGTCTCAGATGAGGTGCGGTTGCGGCGCGAATTTGCACTTTATGATGAAGTGGCTATCTGGAAACAGATATTGATGCAGACAGGCTAGGACCGGGGCATGGAAAACAGGCTGACCGCAGAACAGATGGAAGCCCGCATCGTGCGCTATGGGGAATTGGTTCCCTGCCGCACGGCTTTTATTGATGCCCACACCCCCGGGTCAGATCAGAAAGAGAATTTTACCATCATCGGCGGCGGTGTCTCAGAAGCAGCTGATCAGTATGTGCATATTGAGGAAACACCGGGATTCAATATCGGTGCGGCAGGCCAGCCGCCAAAATGTCGTAATTCCCTGCACTCCCATCGCACGGCAGAAGTGTTCTTTGTGCTGTCCGGGCGCTGGCGTTTCTTTTGGGGCAATGAGGGCCGGGACGGGGCGGTGGTGCTGGAAAAAGGAGATGTGATCAATATCCCGACCGGCATTTTCCGGGGTTTTGAGAATATCGGCACAGATTACGCGATGATCATGGCCATTCTGGGCGGGGATGATGCCGGGGGCGGTGTTGTCTGGGCCCCGCAAGTGTTGGAAGAAGCCCGCGCCCATGGCCTGATACTGGGCGAGAATGGCGTTCTTTATGACAGCAAGAAAGGGGCGCAGCTGCCGGACACTGTCGGGCCGATGCCGCTATTGGATGCCGCGCAGATGGCCCTGTTTCCAAAAGTCAGCGCAGCCGAATTTGTGCCCCGTTTTGTGGCCCGCTATTGGGATATGATGGCGCTGGCAGACGGCCAGCCGGCTCCGGTCATCGGGGCAGAGGGACTGCTGAGAGACCGGCCCGGCTTTGAGCTGGATTTGCTGCGCGAGACTTCACTCAGCAGCGGTTATACCACGGACCGCCATGAAGTCCTGATGGTGCTGCAGGGGCATTGGACTTTGTCTTGGGAGGGGGGCTCGGTTGTTCTGGCAGCCGGGGATACCTGTGCAGTGCCCCCCGGCCTTAACCGGCATCTGGCCCCGTCCATGAGCGGTGAGGCCAGTCTCTTTCGGGTTCGCAATACAGATGATCCGGCAGGCCCGACACTTGATTTTCCAACAGCCGGGCGCAGCCGTCCATAGCCAGCAAACGCCTTGAGGGGAGGCCCAAATGCACAGGATACTGACCAGCCATGTAGGCTCTTTGCCGCGCAGCCAAAAGGTAGTTGATTTTATTTTCGCCCGCGAACGCGAAGAAACCTATGATCAGGCCGCGTTTGATGCCTGTATGAAAGAGGCCTGTGCCGAGACAGTGCGGCGCCAGCGTGCGGCCGGCATTGATATAGTCTCTGATGGGGAGACTTCAAAAATCTCCTATGCCACCTATGTCAAAGATCGCTATACCGGTTTTTCCGGTGACAGCCCGCGCAACGCACCAGCTGATCTCAAGCAATTTCCCGGCTTTTTGCAACGCTTGGCGGATGATGGGGGCACGCCGCAATATGCGCGCCCCAGATGCACTGGGCCGGTGGTGTCAAAAGGTCAGGAAGAGCTGCAAAAGGATATTGCCAATCTGAAAGCCGGCATGGCAGCCTGCGGGGCTGGGCGCGGCTTTATGAACGCCGCTTCTCCGGGGGTTATCTCACTGTTTTTGCAAAATGATTACTATCCCAACCGAGAGGCTTATTTGGCTGCTCTGGCTGATGCGATGAAGGCAGAATATGAGACGATTGTTGCGGCCGGGCTTGATCTGCAGCTGGATTGCCCGGATTTGGCGCTGGCCCGGCATATGCTGTTCGCAGATATGAGTGATGCGGAATTTGTCCAGATTGCCGGTCTTCATGTGGAGGCGTTAAACCATGCCTTGAGGGATATTGATCCGGCGTGCGTGCGGGTGCATATCTGCTGGGGCAATTATGAAGGCCCGCATATTTGCGATATTGATATGGGCCAAGTATTTCCGGTATTGATGGGCACACGGGCGCGCTACCTGCTGTTTGAGACATCCAACCCGCGCCATGCCCATGAATGGGCTGTGTTTGCCGAGCGCAAATCTGAAATACCTGAGGATAAAATACTGATGCCCGGCGTTATAGACAGCACCACTAATTTTGTTGAACATCCAGAATTGATTGCCCAGCGGCTGCAGCGTTTTATTGATATTGTCGGGGCTGAGCGGGTGATAGCTGGTTCTGATTGCGGCTTTGGCACCTTTGCCGGATTTGGCGCGGTGGACCCGGATATTGCCTGGGCCAAGCTGGCGAGCCTTGCGGAAGGGGCAGCCCGGGCCAGCGGCCAACGCTGAAGGCTGACCATCTGTCTGCCGGGTTTGGTCCCGGAGGCCAGCCGATAATTTTGCATGACCCGCCCGGCAATTCGTTGCATAATCGGTTAGGGCGCAACCGGTCTGGCCTGCAATGCGGCTCTGGTCTGGCGGGCGCGGATAATAGTTTTGAAAAAGGCACCAAGATGGCAGAAGCAGACAATCCGGCTGAAGGCTCACCGCAATTTGACTATGCCTATCACCTGCGGCTGGATCAGCTGCTGACCTCCCTGCGACAGGTCACTCCGCACCCGGAGGAGCATCTGTTCCTTACCGTACATCATGTGATGGAATTATGGTTCAAGCATTTGATCTTTGATCTGGAGCGGATTGTGCCGCTGCTGGATGCGGACAAATTGGCTGAGGCAAATTGGCTGCTGGTTCGTATTGGCAAGATTCTATCGCTGGCAGAGGCCCATTGGCCAGTTCTGGAGACAATGACAGCTGCTGATTTTGCTGAATTCCGCCCGTATTTAACCGGAGCTTCTGGAATGCAGTCTCGCCAGTTCCGTCAGGTGGAGGTGATGATAGGCCTGCATCAAACAGCTGGCGAAGATTATTGCAAGCGCACTGAAAGCCTCTGGCCCGGCATGATAGAGGAATATCCCCGCAGCCTGCGTGATGCGTTTTTTGCTGTTTTTGACCGGGCCGATCTCTCTTTGCTGGAGATCTATAAAAACCGCTGGCAGCAGCATCAGCTGTTTCAGCTGGCTGAAAACGCCTTTGAGATTGATCGTGCCTTCCAATCCTGGCGGCATCGACATATCTTGATGGTCAGGCGGCAAATCGGCATCCGGGCCCGTGGCACTGGCGGCACCTTTTTCAAGGATTATCTGGCCAGCACCACCCACTATTATTTCTTTCCCGAATTATTCGAATTCCGTGACCAGCTGACTGAGGATGCGGGCGGCGATGTGATGCAAGGGGACTAGCTGGCTTGCGGCAGCTGGCCAGACTGGAGAGAGAGGGGGGCGATGACAGATTTTGTGCTTGTGCATGGCGGCTGGCATGGCGGCTGGTGTTGGCGGCAGCTGGAAGATTTGCTGACGGCAAAGGGCCACCGGGTGTTTGCGCCGACGTTGACCGGTCTGGCCGAACGCCGCCATCTGATTGACTGTGTGCGCGGCCCTGATACCCATGTTGCGGATATTTTGCAGCTGCTGGAATTTGAGGATTTGTCCGATATAACGCTGGTCGGCCATTCCGATGGCGGCACTATTATCACGGCTGTTGCCTCTTTTGTGCCGGAGCGCATTGCCCGGCTGGTCTATCT
>JADHLK010000003.1 GCA_016780695.1 Alphaproteobacteria bacterium
TATTATCGGCTGCACCATTACCGGAGATGTGACTGGCTGATTGCCAATACCGGCGGTATAGCAGACTGGCTGGTGGCAGAGGGCTGGCCGCGCGAGCGGGTGCGGGTGCTGGTGAATTTTGTGCCGCCGGCCCCGCAACAGGCCGCCCGGCGCGCGGATTTTGCCACCCCGGCTGAGGCCCCGCTGATTGTCGCGCTGGGCCGGCTACATCCGAACAAGGCGTTTGATGTGCTGCTGGCGGCGCTGGCCGGTATCAGGGACGCGCATCTCTGGCTGGCCGGGGACGGGCCGGAAAAGGCACGCCTACAGGCACAGGCGAGCAGTCTGGGTCTGCAGGGGCGGGTGCATTTTCTGGGCTGGCAGAGAAATCCGCAAGCTCTGATCAAGGCGGCTGATCTGTTTATCTGCCCGTCGCGCCATGAACCTTTTGGCAATGTGATTGCTGAGGCTTATTCCACCGGCACGCCGGTGCTGGCCAGCGCATCGCAAGGGGCACGCGAATTTGTGCAGGATGGCAAGACCGGCCTTTTGGTTGCAGCAGAGGACAGCCAGGCACTGGCCGCCGCGGCCAATGATTTGCTGGCTGATAAAGCGGGCCGGGAGCAGCTGGGCCAGGCAGGTTTTCAGCTCTGGCAGGAACAGTTTGCCCCGCCACGGGTGCTGGATAGCTGGCAGAATTTTTTTGCCGAGGTGGTTAGCTGATGTGCGGGATTGCAGGCTATTTTCTGAAATCCGGAGCAACGGCCCCGGCAGGTCTGCTGGGCCGGTTTGCCGGGCTGATGACGCATCGCGGGCCGGATGGCACAGCCAGCAAAATTATCGCTCAGGCCGGTTTTGTGCATACCAGACTGGCGATTGTTGATCTGGCTGGCGGACAGCAGCCTTTTGCAGATGATCAGAAAATGGCCATGGCGAATGGGGAAATCTACAATCATCAAGCCCTGCGAGAGCAGCTGGGACCGACACAGAGGCCGGACAGCCTGTCTGATTGTGCGGTGCTGTTGCCGCTGTTCAGCCGCCATGGCAGCCAGTTTATCGATCAGCTGCGCGGTATGTATGCGCTGGCAGCCTATGATGGTCGCCAGGATCGCGGAATTCTGGCGCGTGATGCGTTCGGTATCAAGCCGCTTTACTATCTGGAGCAGGAGAGCGGGATTTATTTTGCCTCTGAGCCCGGCGTGCTGATCAAATCCGGGCTGGTCGCAGCTGAGATGGACCCGCTGCGCGCCGTCTGGCTGCTGGATCAGCAATATTACAGCGGCGCAGACATGATCTGCAGCCCGATAAAAAGGCTGTTGCCGGGTGAGGTGCTGGAGATTGCAAACGGGCAGATAGCAGGCCGGTTTTTTGATCATCCGCTGGAGGCGGTGCCAGCCGGAAACAGTGATCCGGCAGAGCTGGATGACCGCTTGCAAGAGACGGTTGCAGCCCATCAAATGGCAGATGTGCCGTTTGGGATGTTTCTGTCAGCTGGCATTGATTCCAGTATCTTGCTGGCCATGATGACCCGGCTGAACCAGTCCCCGGATACGGCCCCGGTGCTGGCCTATACAGCCCGTTTTCCCGATGCGCCGGTGCCGGATGAGACCGGGCTGGCCCGCCAGCTGGCGAGGCAATGCGGCGCACAGTTTATTGATTGCCCCTATACAAAAGCAGATTTTTTTGCTGATGCCGGCCTGGCTGTTGCGGCCTGTGATGATCCAGCTGCGGATTATGCGATTCTGCCCAGCCTGCATCTGGCCCGCCGCGCCGCCCGTGATGTCAAGATTATCCTGAGCGGCGAGGGAGGTGATGAATTTTTTGCTGGCTATGGCCGCTATCGCCGCCGTCTCAGCCTGTGGCCTTCAGCCCCCCGCCCGCGGCCCGGCCCGGCCCTGAAAGCCGGGCTGTTGCATGACGGGTTGGCAAGCCAGCTGCAAGACCAGCTCTCCATGCTGGCGGCCCAGCCGGGCCATTCTGCCGGTTTTGGTATGCGCCTGCTGGGCCGGGACCGGGCGCTACGCCATATTCAGCGCGCCGATATTGACAGCTGGTTGCCGGATAATCTGCTGATCAAGCTGGATAGATGTTTGATGCGGGCCTCGGTTGAGGGACGCACGCCCTTTATTGACCGCCAGCTCTCGGTCTGGGGCTATCACCTGCCTGCCAGTGCCAAGCTGCGTGGTCGGCATGGCAAATATCTGCTGCAGAGCTGGCTGGCCGAACATCTGCCCGCGGCCCGCCCGTTCCAGCGCAAAAGGGGTTTCAGCGTGCCAGCTGGCTATTGGGTGGCCAGTGAGGCCGCAAGGCTGGCTCCGCTGCTGGAAAACCTGCCGCTGCTGGGCAGCCTGGTCACGCCGGGCCGCATCGCAGCGGTGCTGGCAGCTGGCCAGAAGGCAGGCGATAAATCTGCTGCTGATCGCGGCGGTCTGCTGGCCTGGCGGCTGCTATTTTTTGGCCTCTGGGAGCAAATCCATCTCCATCAGGTGGATCCCGAACAGCCGGTATGGGATATTCTGGCCGCCCGCTAGACAGCCTCTGGCAAGGGCAGGGCGGTTGTATATTTGATCTCTTCCATGGCGAAAGAGGAGCTGACATCTTTTAGCCGCACCTCGGCTATCAGCTGTTTGTAGAACCGATCATAGGCGGCCATATCCTCAACCACCACCCGCAGCATATAATCAACTTCACCGGACATCCGGTAGAATTCCACAACCTCTGGCCGTTCGGCAATGCGCCGGGCAAAATTATCCAGCCAGTCTGCATTATGCTGATCTGTGCGGATGGCAACAAAAACGCTCATCCCCAGACCAATAGCCGGGGCGTTCAGCAGAGCAACACGGCCGCGAATAATGCCGCTTTCCTCCATTTTCTGGATGCGCCGCCAGCAGGGGGTAACAGATAAGCCGACCTTGCGGGCGATATCAGCGACCGGCTGGCTGGCATCTGCCTGCAGCAATTCCAGTATTTTGACATCCGTGGCATCCGGGCGGAATTCTGGCTTGGACATGGAAAAACCCTCTAAAGACAAAAAATTTTTGCCAAAATACCAGAGAAGCAGCGCATATACAAAAAATTTTTTTAAAAAATGCTGGTAAGAACATCTCTCCAGAGCCTTTTTTCTGCTTCGCGATCACTGGACAGAACGGCAGAAGCGTTGCATTGTGGCGGCCATGTCGGCATCTTTTTCGCATTTGCCCGCAGCTGGGCTGTATCTTTATCCGCAAGGCTGGACTGATTATGAGTTGCTGGATTCTGGTGCCGGCGAGAAGCTGGAGCGATTCGGCCCGTATCTGTTTGTCCGCCCGGAGGCACAGGCTCACTGGTCGCGCTTTCTGGATAGCTCGGTCTGGGAGTCAGCCCAGGGCCGATTTGTGGCCAGCTCCGAAGACAGTGCCAAAGGCGGGCGCTGGCAGCTGCAAAAAGGCTTGCCGGAGAGTTGGCAGATAGGCTTTGACGGGTTGCGCTTTACCGCCCTGCCCACCGCTTTTCGCCATCTCGGTTTTTTTCCCGAACAATCGGTGCATTGGCGCTGGTGTGCCCGCCAGATTGCTGAGTTTGTCGCGCGTCAGGGCCGACCGCCGCAGCTGTTGAACCTGTTTGCCTATTCCGGTGTGGCCAGTCTGCACGCTGCGGCTGCCGGGGCAGAGGTTACGCATCTTGATGCCAGCAAGAAAGCTGTTTCCATGGCTTTTGACAATCGCAACCTGTCCGGCCTGCAAGAGGCACCGATTCGCTTTATTACAGATGATGCGATGGGGTTCCTGCAGCGTGAGGCGCGGCGCGGCCGCCAATATGATGCCATTATTCTGGACCCGCCCAAATATGGGCGCGGCCCGAAAGGCGAGGTCTGGCAGCTGGAACGCGATCTGCATCCGCTGCTGCAAGCCTGCCGCGCGCTGCTCTCAGACAGCCCGCTCTTTGTGGTGGCCACACTTTATGCTGTGCGGCTCTCGGCTCTGGCAGCCCATGCAGCGCTGGCAGCCGGGATGGAAGGGGTCAGCGGGCAGACCGAATCAGGGGAAATTGCGATTGTGGAGAACCGGCCGGCAGGCCGGGCCATCGGTCAGGCGCTGTTCGCGCGCTGGCTGGCTACGGGTTATGGAACAGACCAGATTTGAGCAAAGCCGGCTATTGGCAGCGCAGCCATTCATAGGCGGCAAGGCCGGTCGCTACCGCCAGATTGAGGCTGTCTGAACGGCCCTGCATCGGCATTTTAACCAGCTGATGACAGCTGGCGGCCAGCGCGTCGGTCAGCCCGGCCTGCTCATTGCCCATCAGGATAATTTGCGGCCCGCCCCAGTCAGCGGCCCGATAATCCACCGCAGCTGGCAAGGCGGTGCCGGTTATCCGGCCTGGCCAGTCTTTCGCAAAAGCAAGAAAATCCGGCTCATCAAGACGGGTGATCGCAATATTGAAAATGGCCCCCATAGAGGCGCGCACTGCCTCAACTGAAAAGGGATCACAGCTCTCTGCGATAAGGATAATGCCTGCCGCCCCGACCGCATCAGCGGTGCGCATGATGGTGCCGAGATTGCCCGGGTCCCGGCATCTGTCCAGTGCTATCCAGCAGCGGGCCGGGTCTGGCCGGATACTGTCCGGGCCAGCCTCAACCATGGTAAAAGCGGCGATAACCATTTGCGGATTATCCTTGCGGCTGATTTTTCCCAGCAAGGCCGGGCTGACCGGCAGCGCCCGCCCGCCGCCTGTCTGGCAGGCCGCAACCAGCCTGTCCAGCCCCGGCATATCCGGCCTGTCAGCTGCATAAACCAGCCTTTGCGGCAGATGGCCCAGCTGCACGGCCTCGGTGCAGATACGCATCCCCTCTGCCAGAAACCAGCCGGTCTGGCGCCGATATTTGCGCAAGGCCAGCGAGCGCAGCAGCTTTATATCGGCATTGGCCGGGGAGGTGATCACCTCTGCAGGCATTTGCTGGTTCCGCCTTTTTGTCTAGAACAGCCCTTCGACAAAGCCGGTTTCAGCTATGCGAATCGATTCTGCAGCCGGCTTTCTGGGCAGGCCGGGCATGGTCATAATATCGCCGCAAATAACCACCACAAACCCGGCCCCGGCAGACAGCCGCACCTCTCTTATCGGCAAAATATGGTTGCTGGGTGCGCCGCGCAGATTGGGGTCGGTGGAAAAGGAATATTGCGTCTTGGCCATGCAGATAGGCAGATCGCCATAGCCGGCCGCCTCCCATTCGCGCAGCTGATCGCGTATCCGCTGGTCTGCGGCAATATCATCTGCCCGGTAAATACGGGTTGCGATGGTCTTTATCTTGTCGAACAAGCCCATATCTGAGCCATAGAGCGGGGCAAACTGGGCCGCCCCGGACTGGCAGAGTTCTGCCACCTTGCGGGCCAGCCCCTCTGTTCCCTCAGAGCCCTTTTCCCAGTGTTGACAGAGGATCGCCTCAACCCCGATAGAGGCGGCTGCCTTTTCAATGGCGGCAATCTCTGCCTCGGTATCGGTGATGAAATGGTTGATTGCGACCACCACTGGCAGGCCGAATTGCTTGATATTTTCGATATGGCGCAGCAGGTTCACACAGCCCTTGGCAACTGCCTCAGCATTTTCATCGCCCAGATTTTCCCTGGCGACCCCGCCATTCATCTTCAGCGCCCGGGCGGTGGCGACCAGCACCACACAGTCCGGGCTCAGCCCGGCCTTGCGGCATTTGATGTCAAAAAATTTCTCGGCCCCCAGATCAGCCCCGAAGCCAGCCTCTGTTACCACGTAATCTGCCAGCTTCATTGCCGATTTGGTGGCGATTACAGAATTGCAGCCATGCGCGATATTGGCAAAAGGCCCGCCATGGATAAAGGCCGGATTATTTTCCAGCGTTTGCACCAGATTGGGCTGCATCGCATCACGCAACAGCACGGTCATCGCGCCATCTGCGCCAATATCCCGGCAATAGATCGCGCTCTTGTCACGCCGATAGGCGATGATGATATCGCCCAGCCGCTTTTGCAAATCCTCCATATCTTCTGCCAGGCAGAGGATCGCCATGATTTCCGAGGCCACGGTGATGTCAAAGCCGGACTCCCGCGGGAAGCCATTGGCTACGCCGCCCATGGAGACGATATTCTGGCGCAAGGCCCGGTCATTCATATCCAGCACCCGCCGCCAGACAATCCGGCGAATATCAATCGCCTGCTCATTGCCCCAGTAGATATGATTGTCAATCATTGCCGAAAGCAGATTATGGGCAGAGGTGATAGCGTGAAAATCACCGGTGAAATGCAGATTGATATCTTCCATCGGGATCACCTGGGCATAGCCGCCACCGGCCGCCCCGCCCTTCATGCCAAAACAGGGGCCGAGCGAGGGCTCGCGCAGGCAAATCAGCGCTTTCTCACCGATCCGGTTCAGCCCATCGCCAAGCCCCACAGTGGTGGTCGTCTTGCCCTCACCGGCCGGGGTCGGGTTGATCGCGGTGACCAGAACCAGCTTTGTGTCCTTTTTGTCCGGCTGTGCGCCTATCCAGCCCAAATCCAGCTTGGCCTTGTCATGCCCATAGGGTTTCAGCGCTTCAGCCGGAATATCCAGCTGTTTGCCGATTTCCATAATCGGACGGGCGGTGGCGGCACGGGCGATATCAATATCACTCATTTGCAGATATCCTTTTGAATGAACACGCGTGATTAGTTAAACGGGAGAATTCTTAGTATTTTGGTTAATGCCGACACTCTATAGCAAAAAAAACCCCTGACGGGAAAATGGTTTCCAGTTACGAAAACGCTTTTCAGCATAGATGGTTTGTGATTTAGATTTTCATAGAGTTTGTTTTTGCTGCTTTTTTGCCGGGAATCGCGGCGGTTCAGGAGCGATAATGCAAGATGAGCGCATTCGCAATCTTCTGCAATCCAGTGTCGGAGCTGGCACGCTGAAAGTCGGCTTTCTGCTGGTGGAAAATTTTTCCATGCTGGCCTTTGCCTCAGCCATTGAACCTTTGCGCGCCGCCAATCGCATGGCAGAAACGCAGCTGTTTGACTGGGTTGTCGCGGCGGCGGCGGGGGAGGCTGTGCGGGCATCGAACGGCATTACAGTGATGCCGGAGGACGCGCCGGAGGCGTTGGCCCAATGTCGGCTGGTTTTTGTTTGCTCTGGTCTTGATGTGCAAAAATATACCGATAAGAGCTTGCTTAATCTGGTGCGCAGGCTGGATCGCAGCGGCGCGATTACCGGGGCGATTTGCACAGGCACCTATATCATGGCGGCGGCCGGGCTGCTGGATAACCGCTCCTGCACCATCCATTGGGAGAATATAGACGGGCTGGCTGAAGAATTTCCGCTGTTAGAGGTAACCTCTGAGCTGTTTGAAATTGATGATACCCGTATTACCTGTTCGGGCGGCACGGCGGCGCTGGACATGATGCTTTATCTGATTGGCCAGGCGCACGGGCAGCTGCTGGCTGCCAAGGTCTCAGAACAATTTATCCATGATCGTATCCGCGATCCCTCTGATCGCCAGCGTATGGAATTACGCTCGCGACTTGGCGTATCGCATCCGAAATTGCTGGCTGTTGTCGGCCATATGGAATCCCATTTGGAAGAGCCGCTGTCCCAGACCCAGCTGGCCAGCATGGCTGGCCTGTCAACGCGGCAGCTGGAAAGGCTGTTCCGCAAATATCTGCGTACCACGCCGACCCGTTATTATCTGAATCTGCGGCTGGCACGGGCGCGCCACCTGTTGCGGCAAACCTCGATGTCCATCCTGTCGATAGCCTTGGCGTGTGGTTTTGTCTCAGCCTCGCATTTTTCCAAATGCTACCGGGAAACCTATGGGCGCACCCCGCGCGCTGAACGGATTCCAGACGATCTGGAGAGTGTCTAGCTGATCTGCGCCTTGCTGGCGGCGGCGCGTATGGCACTGATCATGCTGGCCAGCCCGTTGCGGCGGGTGGCTGACAAATGCTTGTCGAGACCGATTTTGGCCAGGAAATCAGGCTCTGTTGCCAGAATATCGGCGGGCGGCTTGTCTGAATAAACCCGCAGCAGCAAGGCGATCAGGCCGCGCACAATCGCCGCATCTGAATCCGCAAAATAGCGCAGCTGGCCGCCCGCCTGCTGTTCGGCGGCAAACCAGACTGTTGATTGGCAGCCGGATAATTTGCAGGCATCTACCCGATATTTGTCGGGCAGGGGGGGCAGCTGGCGGCCCTGATCAATCAGCTGTTCATATTTGTCCGCCCAGTCATCAAAGAAGCTGAACTCGTCAATGATTTCGGCAGCGGCCTGATCAGTTGCGCGCATGAGCTCTTGTCTTTCCTTGTTGCTGCGGCCAGCCTGATGAGCCGCTGGTTTTGTGCTCTTCGCCATTCCCCTCTTGCCTTGGACTGGCGGCAGGGGCAAAACTGATATGGGAAGGGCAGGCCTGTTTTTCAAATTGAAATTAGACCGCCCGCTGGCACAGGGCAAGCCGTGCCGGATAATTCTCTGGCGGAGTCTGGCCAGAAGGCCGCATCGCCAGCACAGGCTGAAGGGCATTTTTGGATGATCAGTCACGATTTTGGCAGAAGCGATATGCACAGAGCTGATTATCTGCTGTTGGGCGCTGTCCTGTTGGTCTTTCTGGCGCGGCTCTGGCTGTTGCTTGCCTCGCCGCTGGAACCGGGAGTGGATGAGGCGCAATATTGGGTCTGGTCGCAAAATCCCGGCTTCGGTTATTATTCCAAGCCGCCCCTGATTGCCTGGCTTATCGGCCTCAGCCATGCGGTGCTGGGCCATCATGCTTATGCCATCCGGCTACCAGCATTGCTGATCCAGACCGCCAATATCCTGCTTATCTGGCAGGCTGGCCGCCTGCTCTTTGGGGCGGCGGCTGGCCGCTGGGCGGCCTTTGGCTGGCTGTTATTGCCGGCAGTCGGGATGGGCAGTTTTTTTATCTCCACCGATACGCCGCTGTTGTTTTTCTGGCTGTTAGGGCTGGTATGTCTGATCAACGCGATGCGCCCGGCCCGGTCCGGCGGGCGCTGGTTTTTTCTGGCCGGCCTCAGCCTTGGAATGGGAATGTTAGCAAAATATGCTGCCATCTGGTTTTTGGCCGGGCTGGTAATATGGCTGGTTTTGGACAGTCGGCAGGGGCGCGGCGGCCTGCGCCGTCTGGGGTTGTTTCTGGCCGGCCTGGTGCTGACCGCCAGCCCGACGCTTATCTGGAATCTGGGCAATCAGGGCCAGACAGTCCGGCATCTGTCAGAAAATGCCAATCTCGGAGGGGCTGCGGGCGGGCTGGGTGCGCTGGGGGATTTTCTGGCCTCCCAATTTCTGGTTTTCGGCCCGTTATTTTTACTGCTCGCTCTGGCCGGTCTCATCAGCGGCAGAGAGCGGCTGTTTCTGGCTTCTTTCTCGCTACCGGTGCTGGTGGGAATCAGCCTGCAGGCCCTGTTGAGTGAAGCCAATGCGAACTGGGCGGTCACCGCAGCACCGGCGCTGATACTGGCAGCTGGCGGGCTGGCCGCGTCCGGCTGGGCGCGTTTTGCCAGCCTGGCCCTGCTGGTCAATGGCGGGCTGGCTGTGCTGCTGTTTGCGGTGCTGGCGACGGCCAGTCTGGGGCCTTTGCCCATCGCCTCTGATCCGCTGCGCCGTCTCAAGGGCTGGCAGGCTCTGGCCAGCGACATCACCCCCTATCTGGATCGTTATCAAGTGCAAACCCTGCTGGCGGACAGGCGCGATTCGGCCAGTATCCTCAGCTGGTATTTTCATGGTCGGCCCCTGCGCATAGAGGTCTGGGACCGGGATGGGGTGGCGGGCAATCATTTTGAGCTGACCGCCCGGTTCGGGCCAGACAGCAAGCTGCCTGTTCTGGGGCTGAGCGGGCGCGGTGAGGGGCCGAATGGCGGGCTGGCGGATCTGCCGTCCGAGGGGACCCGGGCCGCGGTGAATTGGACAGGCCCGGTCGGCCAGTCAGATCGGGCGATCAGCGCCCGCCGCACCCGGCTGAAATATTTTTTTATTGCCACAGAGCGCGGCTCAGGCGGATAGCGGCTACGCTTCAGCTCGCTTCAGACAGGGCCTTGCGAAAGGCGGCCAGCGTTTCCGCGCTCACATGATGTTCCAGCCCTTCTGCATCTTCCTCGGCAATTTCGGCCTCCACGCCAATATGCACCAGAAAATCCCGCACCAGCTGATGGCGTTGGCGGCAGGCCTCGGCCAGCTCGCGTCCGGCTTGTGTCAGAAAGATGGAACGGTAAGGCCGGGTCTCGGCCAGCCCCTCTCTTTGCAGACGCTGTATAGTGGCATTAACAGTCGGGGCGGTAACGCCGAATCGGTGGGCCAGATCGACAGCCCTTGCCTCGCCTGTCTCATCAATCAGCTCGGCGATCATCTCTACATAATCCTCAGCTATCTCGGATTGGTGGGCCCGCCGAATCCGTTCAAACTTCGCCGCTGATTGCTCAGTGTTGCTGGTTTTTTCCAACGCCACTCTTATCTCCCCTTTCCCCGAATAAGGGCCTTGCGGGACAGGGGCCTGCCCGGCACCCTTTCACGGCCGGAAAAAGCCGCGGGCCTGCTGCCCGCCACAGCCGCCAGAGCTACAGATAAACAAGAAGTTTAGGTGATGCAAACTTTTTTGTATTTTTTTATTTTGTCCGGTTTCTGTCGAGCGGTCCGCTAACCGGTATGATTTTGATTGACCTTGCTGGGCGGCCCCGCCAAAAAAGGGGCGGAACAAACCGCCCTTTTCGGCACTGCCAACAGGGGCGTTGGCCTGTAATAAAAGTACCGGGAGCGAGAGATGTCACAGCCGGAAAATCTGACCCAAAGCCAGCAAACTGAATTGGAGGCGGCCGCCTTTCGCCGCCTTGTCGCGCATTTGCAAGCCCGTCCGGATGTGCAAAATATTGATCTGATGATTCTGTCCGGTTTTTGCCGCAACTGCCTGTCGCGCTGGGTTGGCGAGGCGGCTGCTGAAAAAGGGCTGGATATGGACCGCGATCAGGCCCGCGAGATGATTTACGGAATGGCTTATGATGAGTGGAAAAAAGCCTATCAAAAAGAAGCGACGCCGGAACAGATGGCGGCCTTGAAAGCAGCTTCCAAAGACTGAACCAACATCCATCACACCAGCAATAACGGAGCAAATCATGGCCGAAAACGGGGACACCAAAACCGCCACCTCTGATCAGCTGCGTCAGTATATTGAGCGAATAGAGAGGCTGGAAGAAGAAAAGCGCGCCTTGATGGCAGATATTCGCGATGTCTATTCAGAGGCGAAAGGGACCGGGTTTGAGCCCAAAATTATGCGCCGGATTGTCAAGATGCGGGCCATGGACAAGGATTTGCTCTCAGAAGAGGATTTTCTTATCTCCTCTTATCGTCAGGCTGTCGGGCTGGGCGAATGAGCAGCGCCTTTGCAGACAGGCTGGCGGCTGCGCTGGAGAAAAGCGGCACGCCGCTCTGCATGGGCATTGATCCGCATCCGGCCCTGCTGCCCGCCTTTTTGTCCGGTCAGGAGCCAGCCCGCGCAATCCGCCTGTTTGGCCAGCTGGCTATAGAGGCGGCGGCCAGTGCCGGCCTGCCTGCGGTAAAGCCGCAGGTTGCCCTGTTTGAACAGCATGGCCCGGCAGGCATGGCAGTGCTGGCCGAGCTGGCTGAACTGGCGCAACAGGCAGGCTTGCTGGTTATCATGGATGCCAAGCGCGGCGATATTGGTTCTACCTCGGCTGCCTATGCGGCGGCCTGGCTGGGCCCGCATGCCCCATTTGCGGCAGATGCGCTGACAGTCAATCCCTTTATGGGGATGGATACGCTGGCCCCCTTTATTGAGGAGGCAGCCAGCACTGGGCGGGGGCTGTTTGTTCTGGTCCGCACCAGCAATGAGGGGTCAGGCGATTTGCAGGATCTGGATGCGGGCGGAAAGCCGGTCTGGCAGAGGCTGGCAGATCAGCTGGCCCGGCTGGATACTGGCCTGGCCGCCTCTCTGAGCGGCCTATCCGGCTGGTCCGGGCTGGGCGTTGTGGTGGGGGCTACGCGCCCGCAACAGGCCGAGGCCTTGCGCAGTATTTTGCCCAATGCGCCTTTTCTGATCCCCGGCTATGGCGCACAAGGAGCCGGGCCGGAGCGTGCGCGTGCCGGTCTCCTCTGGCAGGAGACGCACTGGCAGGGCGGGCTGATCAACAGCGCGCGCGGCCTGACCGGCACCGATGCGGCCCGCCAGGCCAGCTCTCCAGACAGCTTCCAGAACGCAGTGCTTGCGGCAATTCGCCAGGCGCGGGCGGAGTTGGACAGCCCCCGGGCCGCCGGCTAATTCACCTCTTTTCAGACGTGTCCTGCCTGCACGGCCAGCGGGCCAGAGGCCGCTATTTCCTTATCAGCATAACAAGGGCTTGATCTGAATCTTTAATCGACCCAAAATATCTAAAAGTTGCAACATCTGGATGAATTAAAATGTTAGCGGTTAACATTCTGTTAAGGAATTCGGCATGGAAGAAGAGAGCGTCGAGGCTGCGGAAGTCATCTGGTATAATGATCGCAAGGGGTTTGGCTTTGTTACCATAGGTGAGGATGAGGTTTTTCTGCATCGCTCGGCATTGGACAGGTTTGGCCTTATTTCCGTCTACACCAATGATTTGCTGAAAGTAACCACGACAGTCAATGAAAAGGGGCCAGTGGTAAAGGATATTGTGGGGATAGAACGCAATCAGCAACTGCCTGATGAGGTGCCTGCCGAGCTGGAAGGGGCCGAAGTGTCAGGCATTGTCAAATTCTTCAACCCGGTCAAGGGCTATGGGTTTGTTGAACAGGGCGATGATATGCGCGATGTCTTTGTGCATCTGCGGACCTTGCGCAGCTGTGGCATCCACAATCTGGTCGAAGGCCAATGTTTGCTAATGAATGTCACGGATGACGGCCGCGGGCCGCAAGCCCGGCTGGTGCGGCTGTTGCAGCAATAGGTTGGTCTGGACAAAAAAGAAAGCTGGACAAAAGCCAGCCGCCTGTCACACTTTTTAAGAAGGCAGGTGGGAAAGGTTTTTTCTGGCCAGTTCCTCTTGCGCGCTGATCAGGCGACCTGTCTGATTGGCTGAAACAAGCAAAGGGGACTCTGTCATGCGCCAGTCGATAGTTCAATGAGTGGTTCAATTTGGCGCTCGGCTTGGATGCCGATATTGCTGACCGCGGCGGTTATAGTCTCACTCAGCATGGGTATCCGGCAAACCATGGGGCTGTTTCTGGGCCCGGTTTCAGCAGAAATGGGCACTGGCAGGGAGCTGTTTTCCTTTGCCATTGCCTTGCAGAATCTGTGCTGGGGGCTGGCCTCTCCAGTTTTTGGCGCGTTGGCTGACAAATATGGCCCGTCGCGCATCACGGTTCTGGGCGGTTTTATCTATATGGCGGGTCTGGCGATGATGACCGGGCTGCTTTCTCCGTTCGGGCTGGTTGCTGCGCAAATCCTGATCGGGATCGGCATGGGCAGCGCAGGGATGTCTATCGCGCTGGGTGCGGTTGCCCGGGCTGCCCCCAGAGAGTATCAGTCGCTGGCGCTGGGTCTGGTGACCAGCTTTGGGTCTTTTGGACAGTTTGCCCTGATCCCGGCCAGCCAATGGGCGATAAACGGTTTTGGCTGGCAGACTGCCATGCTGATGCTGACTTTTGCCACGCTGGGTATCGTGGCGGCGGGCTTTGGGCTACGCGGCACTGACAGCAAGACTGGCGGGCCGGATATTCTGGCCGGGCTGAAGGTAGGCGACGCGCTGGCCACGGCCCTGCGCTCGCGCAATTATGTTCTGCTGACGTTGGGATTTTTTGTCTGCGGCGTGCAGGTGATGTTTATCGGCACGCATTTGCCGGCCTATCTGAATGATGTGGGTCTGGACAGCCAGATTGCCAGCTGGGCTCTGGCGCTTATCGGGCTGTTCAACATTATCGGCTCGCTTTTATGTGGCTGGCTGGGGGGACACTATTCCAAGCGCAAGGTGCTGGCCTTTGTTTATTTGCTGCGTTCAGTGGTGATATTGATATTTTTTTCCCTGCCGCCCAGCCCGGCCTCTGCGCTTTTATTCGGTGCGGCTATCGGCTTGCTCTGGCTGGGCACGATTCCGCTGACCAGCGCGCTGATTGTGGTGTTTTTTGGCCCGGCCTTCCTGTCCATGCTTTATGGGATGGTATTCCTGTCCCATCAGGTGGGCTCCTTCATCGGGGCCTGGGCAGGCGGCTTTGTCTATGACATGACCGGGACTTATGATCTGGTCTGGTGGCTGACCATCCTGACCGGCCTGTTCGCCTTTGTGGTGCATTGGATGATCAATGAGGAGGCAGAAGAGGCAAGACCGGCGCCAGTTTGATTATTGGGGCCTGACAGGCGCTTGTCAGCTGTCCTGCATCCCCAGCCAGCGTTCTGCATCCAGTGCCGCCATGCAGCCCATGCCAGCTGCGGTCACTGCCTGCCGGTAGATTTTGTCAACACAGTCACCGGCGGCAAAAATCCCGTCAATATTGGTGCGGGCGGTGCCGGCTGCAACAGTAATATAGCCCTCATCATCCAGCTCAACCGCATCACAAAAAGCTGTTGTGGCGGGGTCATGGCCAATCGCGACAAACAGGCCATGCACCTCTATCTGTTCATCCGGCCCGTTATCGCTGGCTGACAGGCGCAGCCCGGTCACCCCGCGCTCATCACCCAGCACTTCGGCCACCTGCCGGTTCCAGCGCACCGAGATTTTTGGATGCTTCAAAAGCCGGTCCTGCATAATTTGCTCAGCCCGCAGGCTGTCACGGCGATGGATCAGGGTAACAGAATCGCAAATATTGGCCAGATACAGCGCTTCTTCCACTGCTGTATTGCCGCCGCCAACCACGGCGACATTCTGCTGGCGAAAGAAAAACCCGTCACAGGTTGCACAGGCCGAGACGCCGCGCCCGTTGAATTTCTGTTCCGAGTCCAGCCCCAGCCAGCGGGCCTGTGCGCCAGTCGCCAGAATCACACTGTCAGCCGTCATCTGCTTGCCGCTGTCCAGCGTCAGGGTGAAAGGCCGACTGCTGCTATCGAGGGCGGTCACCAGATCATAAACCATGCGGGTGCCGACTTTTTCGGCCTGTGCCTGCATCTGTTCCATCAGCCAGGGGCCCTGTACCACATCGGCGAAGCCCGGGTAATTTTCCACATCTGTCGTGATGGTCAGCTGGCCACCCGGCTGCAAGCCTGCGATAACCACCGGCTGCAGATTGGCCCGGGCGGCATAGATGGCCGCTGTCAGGCCAGCCGAACCGGCCCCGATGATGACAAGTCTTTCATGATTTTCTGACATGGGAGGCCTCCCCTTTTTTGACCAGCGACAGAAAAGGCTGCAATCGGTTACACTGTGTTAAAAGGAGTGCACTTCAAAATGTCAAGCATACAAGCCTGTTTAATGCGATTTATCCGGTTTATTGCCAGACAGGACTGTTCTCTCGCCAGTAGTCTGGCCCTGCTGCTGGCGGCGGGCCAACCGCTAGCCGCCGCCGAGCTGGTTCGGCTGGGTGGCCAGGCTGAGCAGGGCGGGCTGATGATATTTTCCTGCGCGCCCGGCTGTTCGGCATGGCTGGATGAAGCGCCGCTCTTTATTGATACGGCTGGCCGGTTTGTTATCGGCTTTCACCGGGATGACAGCCAGCCCCGCCAGCTACGAATCAGCTGGCCAGATGGCAAGCAGGAAAGCCGCCTGATCACCGCTGCCCCGCGCCGCTATAAAATTCAGCGTATTGACGGCTTGCCGGAAAAATTTGTGACCCCGGCTGAGGCGGTGCTGGCCCGTATTCGCGCTGATGCTGACCGGGTGCGGCGAGCGCGCCAGCAGATGACTGAACAGGATGATTTTATCCGCCATGGTTTTGACTGGCCGGCAGCGGGGCGAATCACCGGCATCTATGGCAGCCAGCGCATTTTGAATGGCCAGCCGCGCCAGCCGCATTACGGCATTGATATCGCCCTGCCCAGCGGCACGAAGGTGCGCGCTGCCGCAGCTGGCCGGGTCGTTTTGGCAGCAGACCTTTATTTTACCGGCTGGACGGTGATCCTCGATCATGGCCATGGGGTCAGCTCTACCTATTCGCATTTGCAGAAAGCCGCGGTAACATCCGGTCAGCAGCTGCCGCGTGGGGCGGTGTTGGGCCTGTCAGGCTCAACCGGGCGGTCAACCGGCCCGCATCTGGACTGGCGGATCAACTGGCTGGATAAGCGGCTTGACCCGCAAAAGATCACCGGCCGGCCAGCAGATTGGCCTGTCGATGCCACCGAAATTGCTGACTAGTCCGGTGAGGTGGGTACAAGACTTTTTCAGCCGGAGGATATTTTTTCTGCCCCCGGCCGTTGCTTTATCATCTGCCACCCTTCCCTGTTGCGTAACAGGGGCAGTAACAGCCAGACGCACAAAAGGGGCGACCATGCCACGATTTTTCCTGTCTTTAACAATTATCTTTTTTGCCTTGCCAAGCTTGGCCAGCGATATCGATCTGCGCTATCGCCTGCAATGGGGTAATTTCGCCATGGGAGATGTGTTTGCCAGCTGGCAGCTGCGCCCGACCGGCTATCAGATGCAGGGCGGGGCGATTTCTGCCGGGACGGTGGGCTGGCTGATGCGCTATCAGGGCGAGGTGCGTCTGGAAGGCCAGCTGGCGGGTGACAGGGTTCTGCCAGACAGTCTGTTCCTGTCCAGCGATTCGCGGCGCGGCGCGCGTCAGGCTCGCACGCTTTGGCCTGGCGCTAGCCGCCAGCCGGTGACCTCCCGCCTGCCAGAGCTTAATCTGGAAAAGGTTATCCCCTTGGATGAAACGGCGCTGGCTGGCATAAATGATCCGTTCAGCACTATGCTGGGAGTGCTGCGTCAGATGCAGCAGGGGGCCTCCTGTTCCGGCCAGTTTGAGATTTATGATGGCTGGCGGCACGCGCGCCTGACCCTTTATGATTTGGGCGAGACCGAGCTGGTGGCAGACCGCCCCTGGTCTTATAGCGGCGCGGCCCGCATTTGTGGCATTGCCAGCCAGCCGCTGGGCGGCCAGTCTCGTAAATCTTCCTGGAGCGAGGAGGATTTAGACCCGCAGCGTATTCGTTTTTTTGTGGCAGATTTAGAGGCTGGTTTGCCGCTGCCAGTGCGTATTGAATTGCGCGGATTTCTGGGGCGAGTGACTGTGCGGCTGGATATGGAGCGCTCGCGTCTCTAGCCCGGTTGCACGAGATTTTTTAAGGTGATCGGCCCGACATGGCTTGACGAAATTTATTTCCCGCGGCAAAGCTGGCTAATGAGGCTTTGGTTCAGTCGGTTCGCCGGCTGATGAAAAGGGAATATGGTGCGATCATAAAAGCGCCATGGTGACCGTTCCATTGACAGGATTGTTTCCAGGGAATGGGTCATCGACAGATCGGCGCAGATCAAATCCATAACTGCCCCCGCAACTGTAAGCGGAGAGCCTGACCGGCATATGCCACTGCCATGTTTTTCTAAAACTGGTGGGAAGGCCCGGTTCAGGCAGTGACCCGCAAGTCAGGAGACCTGCCAGAGCAATCACCCAGTCGGATCGCGGGGCGTGGTCAGGACGGCGGTTGCACTTCCGCGATGGTGATATTTCACCGTCGGCGGGAGTCAAGGTTGGCATACAACATTTCTTCCATCGGCAAGACAAGACAGTCTGGCAGTCAGCCGGACTTCTGCCAAATGGAGGAGAGTTTCCATGCAAAAACTGATTTTACCGGCATCCGTCCGCATGGGCGGGTTGAAAAATCGGCTTGCTGGCTTGCTGCTTGCTATGAGCCTTACCCAGCTAGGCGGTAACGCCGCCCTCGCCCAAAATAGTGACACCCAAAACAGTGATATAGGGAGCAATGATCAAAGCACCCTGCCTTATCTGGAAATCAACCCGTTATTCAGCAGCGCTACCCGCCGCCCGATCCCGCTGGCCGAAGTGCTGGCCTCGGTCAGCATCATCACCCGTGCCCAGATTGAACAGGCCGGGGCTTATGATGTTGCCGAATTGCTGGCCAGTCAGCCGGGTATTGAGGTTACCCGCAATGGCGGACCGGGGGCGGTGCGCTCTATTTTCCTGCGTGGCCAGAATTCCAAATCGCTGGTAGTGCTGGTTGATGGGGTGCAGGCCCAGAGCGATAATTATGGCGGATTAACCGTTTCCAATATTCCGGCCAGCCAGATTGAGCGCATAGAAATTGTGCGTGGCACGGCCGGGGCGCTGTTTGGCGAAGGGGCGATAGGCGGGGTGGTGCATATTTTCACCCGCAACGCAGCAGGCAGGCCCGCCGCCTATGCTAAAACCCGCATCGGCGCTTATCAGACCAAGGAGGCCCTGCTTGGCTATGGCGGCCAGACACCGGACAGCCAGTTTGATGTCTCGGTTGCAACTTTTGAAACAGCAGGGTTTTCGTCCATTGATACCAGCATCAAATCAGATGCCAATCCGGACAGGGATGGCAGCACTCGGCGCTCATTTAATGGCCGGTTCAGCCGCCAGCTGAGTGAGCGGCTGCGTGTCGGCGGGCATCTGCGCCGTATCGATAGCAGCAATGACTATGATAATACTGGCTGGGGAGCTACTGCAACACAGACGCATAAAGCAGAGGGCAGCAATACCGATTACGGGGTCTTTGCTGCCATGCGCTTTGCCAGCCAATGGCAGAGCCGTCTGGATATCAGCCAGTCAGATCTGACCCGCAAACAGTTTCAGGACGGGGCGCAAAAATCACTGGCCAGCGGCGGTTTGCATGAAGGCAAGATGCGGCGTATAGCGCTGAGTAACAGTCTGGAGAAAAAACTGGGCGAAAGCGGCTATCAGAGCTTTACCGCAGGGCTGGAGAGCACCAGCGGCGATTATCAATCCTATGGCACGACCAATTACCGCGATGGTGTTGCGCTGGCCGGAGGCTGGCTGGGCCAGTTTGAGCGGTTTGATCTACAGGCCAATCTGCGCCGCGACCGCATCACGGCAAAAGATACCAGCCGGTCGGTCACCAATGAGGCAAATAGCTGGCTAATGGGGGCGGGCTGGTTTCTCAATGATACGCTCAAGCTGACCGCTAGCCAGTCCACCGCCTTTCGGGCACCGGCCGGGGCTGAGCTTTACGGCTATGGCGGCAATCTCAATCTCGAATCCGAAACACATAAATCATCTGAGCTGGGCCTGTCCCATACCGGCCCGCAGCTGTTTGCCCGGCTGGTGCGTTTTGATACCAGCACCAAAGATGCGATTGTCTGGTCCGGCAGCAGCTATGCCAATCTGCCGGATGTAGAAAATAAAGGCTGGGAGCTGTATGCCGAAACCCGGCTGGCCGGGGTGTCGCTGGAGGCCAGCCATGTCTGGCAAAAGCCGATAAACAAGCGCAGCGGGGCGGCCCTTTTGAAACGCGCCCGCCACTATGGCAGCCTGCGTGCCAATAAAAGCTGGAAAGGCTATGAGGGGCAACTGAACTGGCGTTATACAGGGGCGACAACAGACTATCCCAGCGAGCGGCTGCCCGGCTATCAGCTGGTGGATTTGCGGGTTGCGCGCAAATTATCCCCAGCGGTGCGGGTCAGCCTGAAAATTGACAATCTGCTGGATAAAACTTACCAGAATACCTACGCCTATAATGCGCCGGGCCGGTCTGTCTTTCTCAGCCTGACCTGGCGACAGGCCAAGAGGAATGGATCGTGATGCGAGGCAAGTGGTGGCGGGCAATGCGGGCAATAGCCCTGCTGGCGTTTATGATGCTGGCGGCCCCGGCACAGGCGGGCGCTCCGCTGCGGGTTGTCTCGATGAATCTGTGCACGGACCAGCTGGCGATGCTGCTGGCTGGGCCGGATCAGCTGATCTCAGTTTCTTTTCTGGCCCGTGATCCGCTGGTATCCTCAATGGCTGAGGAAGCCGCTGGCTGGCCGGTGAATTATGGGCAGGCTGAGGAAATCTATCTGCTGCAGCCGGATCTGGTGATAACAGGTTTCTGGAGCGCGCCCCTGACCCAGCGCCTGCTCAACCGGCTTGGTATCCGGGTAGAGCGCCTGCCGATTGCCCGCAATCTAGAGGAGATGCGCTCCAATATCCGGCAGATGGGGGCCTGGCTGGGCCGCCCGGATGAGGCGGCCGCCCTGCTGGCCCGGTTTGAGGCGGATTTGGAGCTGTTGCGAGCCGAAGACCCGGAACCGCTGCAACGCCCACGGGCCGCTATTTATGCCGCCAATGGCTATATGTCGGGCATGAATTCGCTGTCCGATTCGCTGATCAGGCTGGCCGGGCTGAATAATATCGCTGCTGAGCTGGGCCTGCAGCATAGCCAGGTTCTGGATTTGGAAAGGCTGGTTCTGGCCCGCCCGGACCTGGTGATAACAGATCAGAAATATGCCGGCTGGTCGCGGGCTGAGGCGCTGATGGAACATCGGGCGGTGCAGCTGGCCGGACAGGAATCGGCGGTGCGCGATCAATATTGGACTTGCGGCACACCGCATATTATTCAGGCGGTTGCTGAATTGGCGGCGGCAAAGAGACGGCTGGTAACCGCCCGCCAGCTGGCACAGGCTGGCAAGTGATGTCCTACCGGCTGCTCATTACCCTGCTGGCGTTTTTGGCGATAGGGCTGGCGCTGATCACTTTACTGATCGGCCCGGCCGGGATCAGCCCGGCAACCAGCATTGCCAGCCTGCTGATCGGTGATAGGACAGATATATTTGCCATTGTGATGCGCGAGATAAGATTGCCGCGTATGCTGGGCGGCCTCGTTGTCGGTATCAGCCTGGGGGTGGCCGGTGCAGCGATGCAGGGCTATTTGCGCAACCCGCTGGCGGAACCTGGCCTGTTGGGTGTGTCCGGTTCAGCCGCGCTGGGGGCGGTGCTGGTCTTGCAGAGCGGGTTGGCCGGGATGTTCGGGCTGGCCCTGCCGATGGCTGCGATTGGCGGGGCGTTACTGGCCGCGATAGTGATGTTGCTGGTCAGTGGCCGCTCGCGCTCTTCACTGGCGCTGATTTTGGCCGGGGTAGCCCTGTCAGCACTGGCCGGGGCGGTGACCTCGCTGGTTCTCAACCTGTCGCCAAATCCCTTTGCAGCTTCTGAGATAATGTTCTGGATGATGGGATCATTGGCCAATATTTCCTTTGACCAGCTGGGCCTTGCCCTGCCCTTTATGGTGGCTGGCTGGCTGTTGTTATTTGCAGCGCGGCGCAGCCTTGATGCGCTGTCACTGGGAGAGGATGCCGCTGCCGGGCTGGGGGTCAATCTGCGGCAGTTACGGTTGCTGGTGATTCTGGGTTGTGCAGCCAGCATTGGGGCGGTGACTGCGATTGCCGGGGTGGTTGGCTTTGCCGGGCTGGTGGTGCCGCATCTGTTGCGGCGGCTGGTTGGCGGTGAGCCGGGGCGGCTATTGCTGGCCTCAGCCTTGGGTGGGGCCTGTCTTATTCTGGCAACAGATATTGCGGTGCGGCTGGTGGCACCGGATCGGGATTTGAAGCTGGGGGTGGTGATGGCCATGATAGGGGCGCCGCTGTTCTTGCATCTGGTCTGGCAGACCGGTCGGCAGGAGGCCTAGGCAATATGACATTAACGCTGGACAAGCTATCGGTTGACCGCGGCGGGAGGTCGATTCTCTCTGAGGTCAGCCTGTCCCTGCGGCGCGGGGAACTGACCTGTCTTGTCGGGCCAAACGGGGCTGGCAAGACCAGCCTGATGCGCGCCGCCCTCGGCCTGTTGCCCTTTTCCGGAACCAGCAATCTGGCTGGGCTGGCAGAGGCGGAACGCTCCCGCATGGCGGGCTGGCTGCCGCAGGAGCGCGAGATCGCCTGGCCGGTATCGGTGCGGTTCGCTGTCCGGCTGGGCCGTCTGCCCTGGCGCGGTATCAGCAGCCCTGCTGAACAGGAACAGGCGGTGGTGGCTGCCTTGCAGGCGTTGGAGCTGGAGGGGTTGGCTGACCGGCAGGTGACAGACCTTTCCGGCGGTGAGCGGGCACGGGTGTTGGTCGCACGCCTGCTGGCCGGATCAGCGCAATGTTTGCTGGCAGATGAGCCGACTGCCGGGCTGGACCCGGCCCATCAGCTGGGCCTGATGGAACAGTTTCAGGCACGGGCCAGAAACGGGGCGGCGGTGCTGGTCTCTTTGCATGAGCTGGGGCTGGCGGCGCGCCATGCAGACCGGATGATCCTGTTGCATAATGGGCGCATTCATGCAGATGGCCCGCCCGCCAGCGTTCTCAGCCCGCAAAATCTGGCCGATGTTTTCGGTATCACGGCCTGGTTCGGGGAGACCGAAAAAGGGCCGGTCTTTCAGCCTCTCGCCCGCCTCGACAAGACGCTCTGACAGCTGGAAGGAAGCAAGTAAATGACAGGCAGAAAAATCTGTATCCTTGGCATTGGCTATGCAGGCGCGGCGGTGGGCCGGGTGCTGGCTGCAGAAGGCTGGCAGATTGTCGGCACCAGCCGCCAGCCAGAAAAGCGCGCCCGCCAGCTGCCATCAAACTGGCAGATTATTGGCTATCAAGCCGGCGAGTCCTCTGCGCTGGCGGCTGTTTTGGAGACGGCAGATGCGGTCCTCTCAACGGTAGCACCGCTGCCGGATGGGCGCGACCCGGTATTGACAGCAGATGGCGCGCTGCTGGCCGGGTTTTCTGGCTGGACCGGCTATCTGTCTGCGACTTCGGTTTATGGGGCTGGTGCTGGCTGGCTGGATGAGACCAGCCGGGCTGTCCCGGCAGAATCGCGTGGTCGGGCGCGACTGGCGGCCGAGCAGTCTTGGCAGGAAGCTCTGCCGCAGACGGAGATTTTCCGAGCTGCCGGCATTTACGGGCCAGCCCGTAACCAGATGGCCCGCCTGCGGGCTGGCACAGCCCGCCGGATTCACAAGCCGGGCCACCTGTTTAACCGGATTTATCTGGATGATTTGGCCAGCATTATCGCAGCCGCCATTGCCAGACCGCGTAGCGGGCGGATCGTCAATCTGGCGGATGGCCAGCCATGCGAGCAGGCGGAATTGCTGGCCGGGCTGGCTGAGATGGCAGGATTGCCTGTTCCTGAAATGGTTGATTATGACGTGGCCGGGCTAACCGGCATGGCCGCCAGCTTCTGGCAGCATAGCCGGAAAATACGCTCCTCGGTGATAGAGGCGGAGCTGGGCGTTCAGCTGGCCTTTCCAGACTGGCGGGCCGGCTATCGCCACATCCTGAAAGAAGAGGGCAGCTGATCAGCCGAGCACCGGGTCCAGCGCGCCAGAACGGTAGCGCTGGGCCATCTCAGCCAGTGACAGCGGCTTTATCGTTTCGGCCTGCCCGCCACAGCCAAACCGCTCAAAGCGATCCTCACAGACTTGCTGCATCGCCTCAGCAGCAGGTTTCATGAATTTGCGCAAATCAAACTCAGATGGCTGGGTGCGGGCTATCTTGCGGATGGCCCCGGCCATGGCCAGCCGGTTATCAGTATCAATATTCACCTTGCGCACCCCATGCTTGATACCGCGCTCAATCTCGGCCAGCGGCACGCCCCAGGTTTGCGGCATCTCGCCACCGAATTCATTGAAAATATCCTGCAGCTCCTGCGGCACCGAAGAAGAGCCATGCATGACAAGGTGGGTGTTTGGCAGGCGGCGGTGAATTTCCTCGATCACATTCATCGCCAGAATTTCGCCATCTGGCTGGCGGGTGAATTTATAGGCCCCATGGCTGGTTCCCATCGCTATGGCCAGCGCGTCCACCTTGGTTTCAGCAACGAATTCAACCGCCTGAGCAGGGTCCGTCAGCAGCTGGTCTTCAGACAATTTGCCTTCTGCCCCATGCCCGTCTTCCTTGTCGCCCATGCCGGTTTCCAGGGATCCCAGCACACCCAGCTCGCCCTCTACTGAGACACCGCCATGATGGGCCATCTCTGCCACCCGGCGGGTAATGGCCGCGTTATAGTCATAGCTGGCCGGGGTCTTGCCATCTGCCTCCAGCGAGCCATCCATCATCACCGAGGTAAAACCATGCTGGATAGCGGTCATGCAGGTTGCCTCTGAATTACCGTGATCCTGATGCATACAGACCGGAATCTCCGGCCAGTTTTGCACCAGCCCGCTGATAAGGGCTTGCAGGATTTTGTCTCCGGCATAGGTTCTGGCACCGCGGCTGGCCTGAATAATAACCGGGCTGCGGGTCTTGGCCGCCGCCTGCATGATAGCGACCCCCTGTTCCATATTATTGATATTGAAAGCAGGCACGCCATAACCATTTTCAGCAGCGTGGTCCAAAAGCTGGCGCATGGTGATAAGCATAGCAGGTCTCCTGAGACTAGCGGGCCGGATGCTCCGGCTGTTTGGTAAATTCGGCCATTTCTGAGGCCGAGCCGAAAACCAGCGCACAGCGCTGATGAAGTGAGTCGGGCTGTAAATCAAGAATCCTGTCAGCCCCATTGCTGGCCGCACCGCCCGCCTGTTCTACCAAAAGGGCTATCGGATTGGCCTCATAGATCAGACGCAAGCGACCCTCGGCATAGCCGGGACGGCTGTCACCAGTATAGAGGAAAATACCGCCACGGCGCAAAATGCGATAGGCGTCGGCGACCAGAGAGGCACACCAGCGCATATTGAAATCGCGTGTCCGCGGCCCGTCTTTGCCCGCCAGCAGCTGGGCGATATAATCTTGCACCTTAGTTGGCCAGAACCGCTGATAGGCGGCGTTGATAGCAAATTCTGAAGTTGTTTCGGGAATCTGAGGCTGCCAGCTCAGCTGCTGAAATTGGCCATCCTGATCCAGACAGAAAGTCGCCACCCCCTTGCCCACAGTCAAGAGCAGGATGGTTTGCGGGCCATAGATAAAAAACCCGGCCGCCAGCTGATTGCGCCCCGGCTGCAAGGCAGCATTTGCCAGATCCCCTGTTGCGGGCAGGATGGAGAATATCGTGCCAACAGACAGGTTGGTATCAATATTGGAAGAACCATCCAGCGGATCACAGGCAACCACCAGCCCGGCCTCGGCATCGAGCAATATGGTGGCATCCTGTTCCTCAGAAAAATAGGCCGCTACGCCGCCCCCGGCCAGCGCCTCTATAATCAGCTGATCGGCCAGCACATCAAGGGCTTTTTGGGCATCGCCATCACTGTTCTGGCCACCGGCAGCTTGCCCATAATCATGCCCGCCAAGGCCATTCAGCCTGGCATGGCTGGCAATCTGAACAGCTGCCTTTGCCAACCCGGCAATCACCTTGGTCATTGGTTCAAAATGCGGGCCAGCTGGACAATGGGTCGCCAGCCAGTGGGTGAGCAGCATGGATGTTGTTTCCGTCTGTCTAGTCTTTGCCTGTTATCCGGTTTATTCAGGCAAGGTCAAAAAAAACCCCGGCAGGACAGCACCCGCCGGGGAGAATTATGTCAAAGGCTGGATACATCGATCCGCGCCACTGCTATTCGCGATTCCCCAAAAGCCTGACCAGCATGAGGAACATATTGATGAAATCCAGATACAGGGTCAGCGCCCCATAGATGGATTTGCGGCCTGCCTCATCACGGGAATCAGCAGCAGAATAAATCGACTTAATCTTCTGCGTATCCCAGGCTGTCAGCCCGGCAAAAATCAGCACCCCGATAATAGAGATTGCAAATTCCAGTCCGGTTGAAGCGAGGAAGATATTGACGATCATCGCCAGAATCAGCCCGAACAGGCCGATAATCAGGAATGAACCCATCGCGGACAGGTCGCGCTTGGTGGAATAACCCCAGATTGACATTCCGGCAAACGCCCCGGCGGTGATGAAAAAGGCCCGCGCAACAGAGGCCCCGGTAAAGGCCAGCAAGATAGCCGACAGAGACACACCCATCAGCGCAGCGTAAATGTAGAATACTGTGCGCGCCTTGGTGGCAGACATGGATTGTATCCGAAATGACAGATACATAACCAGCGCGAACGGGGCGAACATAACCACATATTGCAGCGGGCTGCCAAAGATAGCCTGGCCCAGACCCGGCACAGACAGCACCGCCCATTTCATCGCAAAAGCGAAAAATCCGGTCAGCGCAAGGGCTGTGGTCATGTGGTTATAGACACCCAGCATATAGCTGCGCAGCCCAACATCAATCTGGCTGGCCGCAGCTGAGCTGGTATTCATAAAGCGATTGTCAGACATACGATTTCTCCTTTAAGAAGAAGCTGGTAATTTCGACTTATCAAGAATGTAATGTCTGCGGGCCCGGGTTTCAAGGAAATCATTGCCAAAAAACTATCGGCAAAGTGTTTTTTATCCCTGCCAACCGGCGACTGTTACCTGCTGGCTCTTGCGCAAACGCACGGAGTCAGATTTCAGCTGACCGCAGGCAGCCAGAATATCCCGCCCGCGCGGCGTTCGCACCGGCGAGGCATAGCCCGCCTTCATCACAATCTGGGCAAATTTTTCTATCTGCTCTGCTGCAGAAGTCTCATAGCCACTGCCCGGCCAGGGATTGAAGGGAATAAGGTTGATCTTGGACGGGATGCCAGCGATCAGCTTGACCAAGGCTCTGGCATCCTGTTCTGAATCATTCACCCCTTTTAACATCACATATTCCCAAGTGACCCGCCGGGCGTTGGACAGGCCAGGCCAGCCGCGCACCGCCTCTAACAGCTGGGCGAGATTATATTTCCGGTTAATCGGCACCAGCTCATCCCGCAACCCGTCGCGAACAGCATGCAGGCTGATCGCCAGATTGACCCCCAGCTCCGCCCCGCAGCGCTCCATTTCCGGAACAATGCCGGAGGTGGACAGGGTGATACGCCTTCTCGACAGGCCCACCCCCTCGCCGGACATGATTATTTTCATCGCCTTGGCAACCTGTTCATAATTATACAAGGGCTCGCCCATGCCCATCAGCACAATATTGGTCAGCCGCCTGTTTTCCTTACCGGCGGGCCAGTCGCCCAGCTCATCCATGGCCAGCATAATCTGGCCGACAATTTCCTCTGCCGCCAGATTACGCACCAGCCGCTGGGTGCCGGTGTGGCAAAAAGAACAATTCAACGTGCAGCCCACCTGGCTGGAAATACATAAGGTGCCGCGATCCCGGTCTGGAATATAGACAGTCTCAGCCTCTTGCCCATCGGCCAGACGCACCAGCCACTTGATTGTGCCATCCACTGATTGCTGGCGACGGCTGACCAGCGGGCGGTCAGCGTGGAAATGGCTGGCCAGCAGCGGGCGCAGCGGCTTTGCCAGATCGGTCATCTCATTAAAATCGCTCAAGCCGTGACGAAACACCCAGCGCCAGATTTGCCCAGCGCGGAATTTTGGCAGGCCCAACTCAGCCAGCGCTGCTTGCAAATCCGCTTTTTCCAGCCCCAGCAGGCTGATCAGGCTCTTATCTGGCGAGAAATGCGCCGGAGTTTCGGAAGCCGCCGGAATGGGGTCTGTTACCGGCACAGCTGATCCAGATGTGCCTTGGCCTTGGTAAAGCCGGACAGGGAATATTCATCTATTGTTTTGTTGCCGCGGCTGGAAATGCCGGTGACAACCAGCTTGCTTCCCCGCTTCATGGCGGTGATTGCCTTGGCATCATCATTCGGCCCCATTGACCAGGCTCGGCCCTCAACGGTGAAAAAGGAAAAGGGCTTTCCATCGACACGGAAATCGACCGAGGATTGTTTCTGATAGCTGTAGCCAGCCATCACCGATACCACATCCCGGTCTGCCTTGCCCGGCCCATGTGTTACAAATACGCGTGTTTCGCCGCGATTATCGCGATCATAATTGCCGCTCAGCTTTTTTGGTTCTGAGGTCATAAAACAAACATTGCCTGCATCGGTCTGCTGGCGATACACCGTCCAATCGGTGAATTCTTTGGTTTGCAGTATTTTTGCGTGCACTGGCTGGCTGGCCAGAAGGCAGGCTAAAAGCATGAAAATCGGGGATATTAGCTTAGGCATTGGTCTTTTTACTCGCAATCTGGCTGCATTCAGTTTGCCGGATGATGAAAAGGGCAGTAGCCCGGCTCGGACAAAATCGCAAAACTTACATAAAAGAGCAAGTGCCGCGAGTTGGCAGGACCGGATTTTTTATCGCTTTCTACTCTAAACTGGCTCTGTTTCTGACCGGCGTAAACACTATAACGGCAAATTTGGGCATTTAATGTGCAGCAATCACGGCTAAATTTAGTCAATCTGATGGAAGATTTGTGCTTGCAAGAGCAATTACACCTTGTCTCATGGCGGGATTGCGGGCATGATCATTCTATGGGTTCGGCTAAAATTAACGACAATGCCAAGCAGCTGTCGCCTTGGGAAGATTTGCTTGAACGCGTGGGTAAACAGCGCGACAAGCAGGCTTTTGCACAGCTCTATGAGCATTTTGCTCCGCGTTTGAAATCTTTTCTGATGCGGCTGGGCAGTGAGCCCGGCACAGCTGAAGAGATTGTGCAAGAAGCGATGGTTATGGTCTGGCGCCGTGCGGAAATCTATGATTCCCGCCAAGCCGGAGCCAGCACCTGGATCTTCACCATTGCCCGTAACAAACGCATTGATCGGCTGCGGCGGGATAACCGTCCGTTGCCCGATATGACCGATCCGGCCTTCCTGCCAGACCCTGTGGAAACAGGGGATCTTTCTGTCTCACGCATTGAGGAAGAGGATCGGGTGCGCCACGCTTTGAAAAATTTGTCTGAAGATCAAGCCAAAATGATTTTTGCTGCGTATTACGAAGAGAAGTCTCATCGGGAAATCGCCGAAGAGAGCGGTGTTCCTTTGGGAACCGTCAAATCACGCATCAGATTGGCTTTGAACAAATTGCGCGGCCATTTGGACGAGTTAGAAAGGTAGAGCAGGTCAAATTATGACAGCTCAATTGATGGATAAAGATCAGATTTTTGAGGCGTTGCTGGCTGATTACGCCAACGGGCTGCTGTCCCGGCCGCTGGAAATCCTGATGGAAACGCATCTGGCGATGAACCCGGACAGCGCCCGGGCTGCCCGCATGATGATGCAGATCGGTGGTTGGATTCTGGAAAATTCCGAACCGGTCTCCATGTCGGAAGGGTCCTGGCAAAACCTGCTGGATATGATCGCTGAGGAAGAAGAAGAATCCTATCCCGCCGCAGCGCACCAGCAGCAGGTTGCGGAGCAGGATAATATGCCCGGCTTCCCGCGTCCGCTGGCTGATTATATGCCGGCGTTGGACAGCCCGGATGGCTGGCGGCGCATTGGCCTTGGGCTTCAGGAATGCAAGCTGGATTTCGGCCTTGCGTCCGGTCAGGCAACCATCTATCGGATTGCCCCGGGCTCCGGTGTGCCGAGCCACAGCCATGACGGCAATGAGGTAACGCTGGTGCTGGCAGGCGGCTTTACCGATGAGAACGGCACTTACGGGCCGGGCGATATTGCTATTCAGGCCTCTGGAACAGAACATCGCCCAATCGCAGATGATGACGGGGAATGTATCGTCTTTGCGGTCAATGAAGGGTCTATCCAGCTGACCGGGCCTATCGGCCGAGTGCTGAATCTGCTGGTCAACTAGCCGGCAATCAAAAAACAGCTTATCCCGAACAGGGCAGCCAGGGTCAGATGGCTGCGTAGTGGTTGCATGAAACCTGCCCAGGCCGCAGCCTTGGATAGTTTTATGTCCAGCCACCAGCATAAAATAAAACCAGCCAACAACAGCCCGCCCCCCAGCCTGTCAGGCAGCGGCCAGATCAGGACCAGCCAGCCAGTCA
>JADHLK010000085.1 GCA_016780695.1 Alphaproteobacteria bacterium
ATATGGGGCTGAGCGCGGATCAAAAGCTGACCGATATTCAGATCGATACGGTCTTTATCGGCTCTTGCACCAATTCGCGTATTGAGGATTTGCGCGCTGCTGCTGAGCTGGCAAAGGGGCGCAAGGTGGCTGACGGTATCCGCGCGCTGGTGGTGCCGGGCTCTGGTCTGGTCAAGCAGCAGGCCGAAGAAGAAGGGCTGGATGAGATATTCCGCGCCAGCGGCTTTGAATGGCGGGAGCCGGGCTGCTCAATGTGTCTTGCGATGAACGCCGACCGGCTGGCGGAGGGGGAGCGTTGTGCCTCTACCTCCAACCGCAATTTTGAGGGCCGTCAGGGGCGCGGCGGGCGCACCCATCTGGTCAGCCCACAAATGGCTGTTGCGGCTGCGGTGACCGGCCGTCTGACGGATGTTCGGGTTCTGCAAGATTAAAATTTGGGCAAAACTGAACCTTTTGGTCACAGGAGAGCTGAAAAATGCAAAAATTTGAAAAGCTGACTGGCATTGCTGCGCCACTGGGTATTCTCAATATCGACACTGATATGATTATCCCGAAGCAGTTTTTGAAAACCATCAAGCGGTCCGGGTTGGGGGTCAGCCTGTTCCATGAGATGCGCTATGATAATGACGGGGCAGAGCTGCCTGATTTTGTGCTTAACAAAGCCCCCTGGCGGGCGGCGGAAATTCTGGTGGCTGGCGATAATTTTGGCTGCGGGTCCAGCCGTGAGCACGCGCCCTGGGCGCTGCTGGATTTCGGTATTCGCTGTGTGATTTCCACCAGCTTTGCCGATATCTTCTATAATAATTGTTTCAAGAACGGGATTTTGCCGATCAAGGTCAGCGCAGATGAACGCGATGCCTTGCTGGCGGATGCAGCCGATGCGGAAAACCCGGAATTGGCCATTGATCTGATTGCCCAGACGATCAGCCGTCCGAACGGGGCCACAATCAGCTTTGAGCTTGACCCGTTCCGCCGCCAATGCCTGCTGGACGGGCTGGATGATATTGGCCTGACGCTGGAAAAGGCAGCCGCGATCAATAGCTTTGAGGCAGAACGCAAACAAAGCCATCCCTGGCTGTAACGCTGTTTGGATGACAGGAAGGATTGGGAAAGATTATGGCTTCTAATCGCAAGGTAATGGTCTTGCCGGGAGATGGTATCGGCAAAGAGGTGATGGCCTCCAATATGCAGATCATGGACTGGCTGGCCAAACATCGCTCGCTGGATTTTGATGTCAGTGAGGGGTTGGTTGGCGGGGCCGCCTATGATGCTGAGGGTGCGCCGCTGAGTGATGAGACGCTGGCCGATTCCATCGCGGCGGATGCGGTTCTGTTTGGCGCGGTCGGCGGCCCGCAATATGATGATCTGCCTTTTGAGATGAAGCCGGAGCGCGGCCTGTTGGCCCTGCGCAAGGAAATGGATCTGTTTGCCAATCTGCGCCCGGCGATGGTGTTCGCCCCGCTGGTTGCGGCCTCTACATTGCGCTCTGATCTGGTATCTGGCCTGGATATTATGATTTTGCGCGAATTGTGCGGCGGCTCCTATTTTGCTGAGCCGCGCGGCATTGAAGAGCTGCCGGACGGGCAGAAAAAAGGCTATGACACCAACGCTTATACCACCTCCGAGATTGAGCGGATTGGCCGGGTGGCCTTTGATCTGGCGCGCAAACGGGCTGGCCGGGTCACATCTGTGGAAAAATCCAATGTGATGTTTTCCGGCGTGCTGTGGCGCGAGGTGATAACGGCCTTGCATGAAAAAGAGGGCAGCGATATTGCGCTGAACCATATGTTTGCTGATAATTGTGCGATGCAGCTGGTGCGCCAGCCTAAACAGTTTGATGTGATCGTAACAGATAATCTGTTTGGTGATCTGCTCTCTGATTGTGCGGCGATGCTGACTGGCTCGCTGGGGATGCTGCCCTCTGCCTCGCTGGGGGCCCCGGACCCGGAGACTGGTCTGCCGCAGGCCATGTATGAGCCGGTACACGGCTCAGCCCCGGATATTGCTGGCCAGAACAAGGCCAATCCGCTGGCTCAGCTGCTCAGCTTTGCGATGATGCTGCGCTACAGTTTCGGCCAGATGGAAGAGGCAGACCTGGTAGAGCAGGCGGTGGACCGGGCGCTGGCTTCGGGCAAGCGCACCGGTGATATCATGTCAGAGGGCTGTGAGCTGGTGGGCACGGACGGGATGACCCGTGCGGTGCTGGATGCGCTGGATGAGCTGGCCCGCTAGGTCTGAAAAACGATATATAACAAAAGGATAACAGGATAATGAGTTATCGTGTCGCGGTGGCTGGCGCAACAGGAGCGGTCGGCCGGGAAATGCTGCAAACGCTGGCGGAACGCAATTTTCCGGCCAGCCAGATTATCGCGCTGGCCTCAGATAAATCAGCTGGGCGCGAGCTGTCTTACGGTGAGGATCACACGCTCAAGGTGCAGCCCTTGTCCGAATTTGATTTCAGCAAGGCAGATATTGCCCTGTTTTCAGCTGGCGGGGATATTTCAAAGGAGATTGCCCCCAAGGCCGGGGCGGCTGGCTGTATCGTCATTGATAACAGCTCAGCCTTCCGCATGGCTGATGATGTGCCGCTGATTGTCCCGGAGGTTAATCCGGATGCGGTTGCCGATATGCTGCCGGAAAATGGCGGGCGCAATATCATTGCCAACCCGAATTGTTCGACCGCCCAGCTGGTGGTGGCTTTGCAGCCCTTGCACGCGGCTTTTCAGGTTAAGCGGGTGGTGGTTGCCACCTATCAGGCGGTGTCTGGGGCAGGCCGTCCAGCGATGGATGAGCTGTTCAACCAGACCAAGGGCATTTTCGTCAATGATGAGGTGCGCCCGGAACAATTCACCAAGCAAATCGCCTTTAATGCGATCCCGCATATTGATGTCTTTCTGGAGGATGGCTTTACCAAGGAAGAATGGAAAATGCGGGCTGAGACCAAGAAAATTCTCGATCCCTCGATTGAGCTGGTGGCCCATTGTGTGCGGATTCCGGTCTTTATCGGCCATAGTGAAGCGGTGTTTATTGAGACAGAAAAGCCGATTGATGAAAATCAGGCCCGCAATTTGTTGCGTGAATCAGACGGGATCAGCGTGATCGATTACCGGGAAAATGAAGGCTATGTCACGCCGCTGGAATCTGCCGGTGAGGATGCGGTCTATATCAGCCGGTTGCGCGCTGATCCAACGGTGCCGAATGGGCTGGTTTTCTGGTGCGTGTCCGATAATCTGCGCAAAGGGGCGGCGTTGAATTCCGTGCAAATCGCCGAATTGGTGGTGGCACGCGGGCTGGCTCGCCAAGGCTAGCAATAGATAACGGTTAGGGCCCGCCACCAAGCTGAGCAATAGATAACGGTTAGCAATAGACCGCGCCTATGGCTTGATCAGGGTCAGCTGGTTGGCCAAATCCATATCCAGGCTGTCCGGCGCGCGGGCTATCATCTCTCTGGTGATATGGCTGGCTGTTTGTGCTGCTTCTGCCAGCGGCTGGCCAGTCAGCATCAACCCCAGCAGCAAGGCTGCCAGACTATCTCCGGCCCCGGAAACGCCTTGCGGGCGGGCCGGGCCGCTGAACAGGGCGCGGCCCTGTCGGCTCAGCAGCAAATCACCAACCTGCCCGTCCGGCAGGCTGATTCCGGTTGCCAACACTGCGCCCGGCCCCGCTTCCAGCAAACAGGCTGCTGCCTTTTCCGCCTCGGCGATATTGGTAACAGTCAGGCCGGTCAGCCAGCCCAGCTCAAAGGCGTTGGGGGTTACGATATCGGCGTGCGGCAATAGCCTTTCGCGTATCGCCTCAGCAATCTCAGGCGCAACATAGAGCTGGCCGTGATCGCCCAGCACCGGGTCCAGCAGATAGAGCGGCGGTTTTGCCTGCTCCAGAAAATCTGCCAGCTCGCCCGGCTGTCCCGCTGCGCCAAAATAGCCTGACTGCACCGCGTCCAGCCGCCCGGCTATCGGCAGCTGTGCAAAATCTTGCAGCAAGCCGCGCATCCCGGCTGGCGGTGTGATATGCCGAAACTGGCAGCCATGGCCGGGATGGGCTGCCAGTCGCACCGTATCGAGCCGCAGCGCATTATGGCCCAGCCGGGCGTGTACCAGACTGGCCGCCTCATTGCCGACAAAGCCCCAAATGACAGCAGATTGGACAGATAGCAGGCAGGCAGGCTTGTGCGCTTGATAAACTGACATCAAAACTTTCCCTCATTTCCCGGACAGCGCCAGGGCCGGGCCCCGTTTTTGCCATATTTGCTTTTTTAACCCCCCACCCTTCTTCCGGGGGGTGAAAAGGCTGTTGATGTGCCATTGATTTAACATAGCCAAGATTCTATAAGTTTTTCATCTATAAAATTTATCAGGTTTCATTCATGAGTCGACCACGGCCCCTTTCTCCGCATCTGTCGGTATGGCGGTTTCAGCTACCGGCGATAATGTCCATTTCCCACCGCATCAGCGGTGTGATTCTGGCCAGCGGAACCCTGTTGCTGGTGGTTTGGTTGCTGGCTCTGGCCAGCGGGCCGCAGATGTTCGCGCTGGTGCAGGCGATTTTTGCCCACCCGCTCGGCCAGCTGGTGCTGTTCGGTTATTCAGTTGTGCTGTTTTACCATGGCTGTAACGGGGTGCGGCATCTGGGCTGGGATTTGGGGCGCGGCCTGACCATGCCGGCGGTCTATCGCAGCGGCGTTGCGGTTCTGGTGATCGGTTTTTTGCTGGTGCTGGCCCTGTGGACAGCAGTTCTGTTGTAACGGTCAGGCAGGGAGACAGGCAGGATGCAGAAAACAGGTTCCATGCAAACGGCTCTGGCGCGTGCCCGTGGGCTGGGCTCCGCCAAATCCGGTCTGCAGCATTGGTGGCATCAGCGTATCAGTGCGGCTGCGCTGGCGGTGCTGGTTATCTGGATGGTGTTGCTGGCAGCGCAGCTGCCCGGGGCGGATTACGAGACAGCGCGGGAGCTGGCGGCGCATCCGGCCAATGCGGTGGCGCTGGTGTTGTTTTTGGGGATCGGATTCTGGCACATGGCGCTGGGGCTGCAAGTGGTGCTGGAAGATTATGTCAGCCATGAGCTGGCGCGGATGGTGGCTATTTTGCTGGTGCGGGGGGCCGCGCTGGTTTTGGCGGTGGCAACGATACTGGCTGTGCTGCGTATTATGCTGGCGTGAGAGATTGGCTTGAATGTTATGGGGATAGGGCAAGGGGCCGGTTTTGGTCTGGCAACCGGCTGTTAACCAGGTGAAAGGCAGATTATGAGTGCTTATGAAATAACCGACCATCATTATGATGTCGTTGTGGTCGGGGCTGGCGGGGCCGGCTTGCGTGCAACTCTGGGCATGGCAGCAGAGGGTCTGCGCACCGCCTGTATCACCAAGGTGTTCCCGACCCGATCCCACACGGTTGCGGCACAGGGCGGTATCGGGGCAGCTCTCAATAATATGGGTGAAGGTGATAATTGGCGCTTTCATATGTATGACACGGTCAAGGGGTCAGACTGGCTGGGTGATCAAGACGCTATTGAATATATGTGCCGGGAGGCGATCCCGGCTGTCATAGAGCTAGAACATTACGGGGTGCCTTTCTCGCGCACCCAGGACGGCGATATCTACCAGCGCCCGTTTGGCGGCCACACTTTGGATTATGGCCAGTCCATGGCGCGCCGGGCCTGTGCCGCCGCGGATCGGACCGGCCATGCGATCCTGCATACGCTCTATCAGCAATGCCTGCGCCATTCGGCTGAGTTTTTTGTGGAATATTATGCCATTGACCTGCTGATGGATGAGAATGGCAGCTGTCAGGGGATTATCGCCCTCTGCATGGAAGATGGCAGTATTCACCGTTTTCTGGGGCAGCGCACGGTGCTGGCAACGGGCGGCTATGGCAGGGTTTATTTCTCCTGCACCTCAGCCCATACCTGCACCGGTGATGGCAATGCGATGGCCTTGCGGGCCGGGCTTGGTCTGCAGGATATGGAATTCGTCCAGTTCCACCCGACCGGCGTTTATGGCGCCGGGGTGCTGATCACCGAGGGCGCGCGCGGCGAGGGCGGCTATCTGACCAATTCCGAAGGCGAGCGGTTTATGGAGCGTTATGCCCCGACAGCCAAGGATTTGGCCAGCCGTGATGTGGTCAGCCGGGCGATGACCATGGAAATAAATGAAGGGCGCGGGGTTGGGCCGAACAAAGACCATATTCTGCTGCATCTGGAACATATTGATCCGGAGACTTTGCATAAGCGCCTG
>JADHLK010000086.1 GCA_016780695.1 Alphaproteobacteria bacterium
AGAAGCTCTGCGGGTGGCACACGATCACATGGTGGAAAAAAAATCTGCAAAAACCGGACGACAGGGCCCAGCAAAGACTGTTAAAGCAAAACCGGCAAGGGAAAAACCAGTCGTGGCGCGTATGCCGCTTAGCGATATTGCAGCTGTTTTTGAGATTCTGGCGGCGGACCGGCCTGATCCCCGCACCGAACTGGTCTATACCAGCCCCTATACGCTGCTGGTGGCGGTGGTGCTGTCTGCCCAGGCCACGGATGTCGGGGTGAACAAGGCAACCAAGGGCCTGTTCGCGGCAGCTGACACACCGGAAAAAATGCTGGCCCTTGGGCTGGAGGGCATCCGCCAGCATATCAAAACCATAGGCCTGTTCAATGCCAAGGCAGAGAATGTGCTGAAACTGTCAAGAATCCTGATCGATCAGCATGCCAGTCAGGTGCCAGCGGATCGGGCGGCACTGGAGGCCCTGCCGGGTGTTGGCCGCAAAACAGCCAATGTGATCTTGAATGAAGCCTTTGGTGAGCCAACCATCGCGGTGGATACGCATATTTTCCGGCTGGGCAACCGCACCGGCATGGCGATAGGCAAAACACCTGATGCGGTGGAACAGCTTTTGCTGCGCCGTATTCCAGATGCTTTCAAACAGGGTGCCCATCATTGGCTTATTTTGCATGGCCGTTATGTCTGCAAGGCCAGAAAGCCGGATTGCCCGGCCTGCCGCATCGCGCATCTGTGCCGATTCAAGCAGAAATCGGTTTAGAGGCGGCGGCCCAGCTCCTCAAAACAGGTTTTTTCAGACAAAGCTGCCCCGACATCGGTAGGCCGGATATGCCAGCCGCGCAGAATCAGCAGCTCAACCTGACCAGCTTGCGGATAGAAAAAGAAATCGGCCACACAATAAGAGCTGCGATACTGCCAGACCCGCATCGCCCCTTCAGCGCGGATAAAATCTGCCGCGCCGATCTCGGCTATCAGCCCCTCTGCTGACCAGCCAACGGCTCGATCCGGATTAAATAAAGGCGGCGGCGGGGGCGGCGGTGGTGGCGGCGGCGGAACCGGCTTTGCTGTTGCTATCTGGGTCTGCTCTGCTGCTGACTGTTGGTCCGGCTTTTTGCCAGCAGGTTCTGTGGGGACAGGCTGTTCAGGAGATGTCTCTTGCCGGGCTGGTTTGGCAAGTTCCGGCTTATCAGGGCGGGCCGGTTCTGCGGCCTGTTGGCTGTCTGGTTGCGGCTCTGGCAGGGGCTGGGGAACAGCCAGCCGCGGCGGCGGTGTCAGCATGGCCAGGTCCCGGGCAGCGGGTTCTGTTGCTGGTTCCGCCGTCTTTGCTGCTCTGTCTGTTAGGGCTTCTGCCAGTGGTTTTTTTACCAGCGGTTTTTCTGGCACCTCTTTCGGGGCCGGGAGAGTTTCCGCAGCTGGTTTTTCGGCTGCGCCTTGTGTCCGGGCGGCGGTGATTTCAGCGGCTTCTGGTGCTGGTGGCGCGCTGGCAGACAGGCCGCCAGAGACGATATTGGTCAGGCCCGCCCCTTGCTGACAGGCCCCCAGCAGCAGTGCTGCAAACAGAACACCGCCTCTAGAGTGTATCATAGGCAGCCAGCGCGGCAGCATTGACAATATCTGTGACACTGGCCCCCATATGCACAATCTGGAAGGGATGGGTTGTTCCCAAAATCATCGGGCCGATCACCGTGCCACCCCCCAGCTGTTGCATCAGCTTGAAGGAAATATTGGCAGAATGCAGCCCCGGCAGAATCAGGATATTGGCTGGGCCGCTCAACCGGCAGAAAGGATAGCGTGATTTCATCAGCTGATAATCCAGCGCGATATCCACGCTCATCTCTCCATCATATTCAAAATCAACGCCCATCTCATCAAGCAGCGCGACAGCCTCACGCGGGTTTTGCGTAGAGGTGGTGCCCGCCGGGCTGCCGAAATTGGAAAAGGACAGGATAGCCACCCGCGGCACATGGCCCATCAGCCGCGCTTCGGCGGCCAGCGCGACTGCGATATTGGCCAGCTGGCGGGCATTGGGGCGCTCATAGATGGAGGTGTCTCCCAAAAAGACCGTTCGCCCCTTGGACACCAGCATCGAGGTGCTGACAAACATCTGCTCTTCGGCAGCATCAATGACCCGCGTCACATGATCAAAACTGGCCTGAAAGGATCGGGTAACGCCGGTCACCAGCGCATCTGCATGGCCATTGGCAACCATGCAGGCGGCAAACACATTGCGATCCAGATTGACCATGCGCTGGCAGTCTCGATACAGGTTGCCGGTGCGTTGCAAGCGCTCATAGAGAAACTGGATGTAATCTGTATTATGATCGGACATCTTGGCATTGGTGATCGGCAGGGTTTCAGCCCCATCCAGCCCCAACGCCTCGATGGTTTCCAGAATACGCCGCTCGCGCCCGACCAGAATCGGCTGGCCATAGCCGGCATTGCGAAAAGCCAGCGCCGCCCGGATCACAACCTCTTCCTCACCTTCGGCAAAAACCACCTGTTTTTGATGCGGGCTGATCCGGTCAAAAACACCTTGCAGGAAATTCGCTGCCGGATTGAGCCTGCCGGACAGGGTGCGGCGATAGGCCTGCATATCCTCAATCGGCCGTTTGGCAACCCCGCTCTGCATGGCTGCCTCAGCAACCGCTGACGATACAGCAGAGATAAGGCGCGGATCAAACGGTGCCGGGATAATATAGTCCTCGCCATATTTCAGATTTTCTCCGGCATAGGCATTGCTCACCTCATCCGGCACATCTTCCCGGGCCAGCATGGCGATGGCGTTGGCGGCGGCGATTTTCATTTCCTCATTAATCGCGATGGCCCGCACATCCAGCGCGCCGCGGAAAATATAGGGAAAGCCCAGCACATTATTCACCTGATTGGGGAAATCAGACCGGCCAGTTGCGATGATCGCATCCGGGCGGGCTTTTTTCGCCTCAGCTGGCATAATTTCAGGCTCCGGATTGGCCATGGCAAAAATGATCGGCTTCGGCGCCATTTTCTGAATCATTTTTTGCGTTAGCGCGCCAGCTACAGACAGGCCCAGAAACACATCTGCCCCGTCCAGCGCTTCTTCCAGAGAGCGCGCTTCGGTTTTCACGGCATGTGCTGATTTCCACTGGTTCATCCCGTCTTTCCGGCCCTGATAGATGACCCCTTCACGATCCACCAGAATCACATTCTGATGCTTGACACCCATGGCCTTTATCAGCTCAACACAGGCGATGGAAGCCGCCCCGGCACCGTTGGACACAACCTTGATATCCGGCATCTGGCGGCCGGTCAGATGCAGCGCGTTAATCAGCCCGGCAGTTGCGATAATGGCCGTTCCATGCTGGTCATCATGAAAGACAGGAATATCCATAATCTCGCGCAGCCGCTGTTCAATAATAAAACATTCAGGCGATTTTATGTCTTCGAGATTAATGCCGCCAAAAGACGGGCCCAGCAGGCTGACCGCATCGACAAACCGGTCCACATCCTCAGTCGCGACTTCCAGATCGACCCCGTCAATATCAGCAAATTTCTTGAACAGAACCGCCTTGCCTTCCATCACCGGCTTGGCTGCCGCCGCCCCGATATTGCCCAGCCCCAGCACCGCTGTGCCGTTGGAAATAACCGCAACCAGATTGCTCTTGGCGGTATAGTCATAGGCGGCATCCGGGTTTTTTTCTATTTCCAGACAGGGTTCGGCAACCCCGGGCGAATAGGCCAGCGAGAGATCGCGCTGTGAGGATAGCGGCTTGGTGGGGGTGATTTCCAGCTTGCCGGGTCGCCCCATGCTGTGAAATTCCAGCGCATCCCGCCGCATCGTTGTTGCTTTTTTGCTCATTTCAGTCCCCCGCGCCCATGCCGTCCAGAGAGTTAAGTATTAGGACGGTTGTGGTTTATTTGCAACAGGCTAACTGGCGCTGTTTTGCCGGACAGGCCAGGCAAACTCCTGACTTGTCCTGTGGCGGGCAAACTGGCAGTCTGGGAGCCATGAAAACGCATCCTGAAAATGCCGTTGCCGCCCGGCCGGACGCGGCGGCCAGCTCGCCTCAAACCGGGCCTCAAACCGGGTCTCAATCTGGGCCTCAATCTGGGGGAAATGCCGGGGGAAATGCCAGGAGCAAATCCGGGGAAAATGCCGGGAGCAAATCCGGGAAAAATGTTGGAGAAACAACCGGCAGCAAGCTGACCCCGATGATGGCGCAATTTCTGGCGGTCAAATCTGACTATCCGGATGCGCTGTTATTTTACCGGATGGGTGATTTCTATGAAATGTTCTTTGATGATGCTGAACAGGCTGCGGCGGCTCTGGGTATCGCCCTCACCAAACGGGGCCAGATAGAGGGCCGCGATGTGCCCATGTGCGGGGTTCCGGTGCACGCGCTGGACAGCTATTTGCCGCGTCTCATCAAACAGGGGTTTCGGGTTGCGATTTGTGAGCAATCCATCGACCCGGAGAGCTTCAAGAAACAGGGCGGCAAGGGGCCGCTGCCGCGCGCCGTGGTGCGGGTGGTGACCGCCGGGACGCTGAATGAGGAAGGGCTGCTCAACCCGCAACAGCATAATTATCTGGCGGCGATAGGCCGGGCAGGTGACGGGCTGGCCATTGCCTGGGCAGATATGTCCACAGCGGCGTTTTTTGTTGAGCAGACAACACCCGAAAACCTGTCGGCCTTGCTGGCACGGCTGGGGGCGGCTGAGATTATCCTGCCAGATACCCTGCTCTCGCAAGAGGCGGTTCAGCGGGCGGGCCAGGAACAAGACAGCCCGTTGCTCGCCCTGCCAGCCCGCGATTTTGACAGCCAGCAGGCCGAAGCAAGGCTGCTGCGTTTTTATCAGCTGCAATCCCTGTCCGGGCTCGGCCAGTTCAGCCGGGCGATGCTGTCGGCGGCTGGCGGGCTTTTGGCCTATCTGGAGCGCACCCAGCTAGAGGCGATGCCGCGCCTCGCCCCGCTGCGCGCTTTGTCAGCTGGCCAGATTATGGAGATTGATCCGGCAACCCGGCGCTCGCTGGAAATTACCCGCACGCTGGATGGCAGCCGGGCAGGCAGTTTGTTGGCTGCTGTGGATTTCACTGCCACCGCCAGCGGCGCGCGGTTACTGGCCGACCGGCTCTCGGCCCCTTTGTGTGACAAAGAGGCGATAGAGGCCCGGCTTGATCTGGCCAGCTGGTTCACCCAGCAAGAAGCCGCTTCTGAAACAGTGCTGGGGAAGCTGGCCAGCTTGCCGGATATGGAGCGCAGCCTGGGCCGTCTTGCCCAAAATCGCGGCGGCCCGCGGGATATGGCAGCTTTGCTGCAGGCCCTGTCCGTGGCCCGCCAGATGGCGGCGATTCTGGATATGGCCGATCAGCTGGACCTGCCTGACGGGCTGGCCCGCCTGACAGCCAATCTTCTCTTGCCAGCTGATCTGATAGAGCTGCTGGAGCCTGCGCTGGCTGATGAATTGCCGCTGCTGGCCCGCGATGGCGGCTTTGTGCGGCCGGGCTATGATGCCCAGCTGGACAAGCTGCGCACCTTGCGCGATGAGAGCCGCCGCCTGATCGCAGGCTTGCAGGGCCAATATTGTGACCTGACCGGTATCAGCTCGCTGAAAATCAAACATAATAATGTGCTGGGCTATCATATAGAGGTGCGCGCCAATCATGGCGACAAGCTGTTTTCAGATGACCGGTTTATCCACCGTCAGACAACCGCGCAGGCGGTGCGTTTCACCACGCCGGACCTGTCTGAGATGGAGCGGGATCTCTCCTCAGCCGCGCAGCGCGCCCTGGCCGTTGAAGCAGAAATTTTTGAGCGGTTGCGAGCCATTATTCTGGAGCAGGCAGAGGCGCTGGCCAGCTGTTCGCAGGCGCTGGCCCAGCTGGATATTGCCGTGGCCACCGCCAGTCTGGCCCGCCGCCATAATTGCCAGCGCCCGCAGATCACAGATGGGCTGGATTTTGATATTGCCTCCGGGCGCCATCTGGTTGTGGAACGGGCACTCAGCGCGGACCAGTCCTTTATTGCCAATGACTGCCAGCTGCCAGAAGAGGCGAATCTCTGGCTTTTGACCGGCCCGAACATGGCCGGCAAATCCACCTTTTTGCGGCAAAATGCCCATATTGTGATTTTGGCCCAGGCCGGTCTGTTTGTGCCGGCAGAGCGGGCAATCATCGGTATCGCAGACAGGCTGTTCAGCCGGGTCGGGGCCTCGGATGACCTGGCGCGCGGG
>JADHLK010000087.1 GCA_016780695.1 Alphaproteobacteria bacterium
CGCAAAAAGCGGGCCAGGCGGCGTGATGCGCTGGCGGCCAGCTGGATTTTGCAATCTGCCTTTGATCAGCTGCGGCATAACAGGCTGGACGATTCTGATTAGAAGGTGTATAGCCTCACCTTGATGACGAAAACAGGTTCCACTCCCACCGCAGCAACCCTGTCAGACAGGCATTTGCTGGGCATTCAGGGTCTGGCAGTTGCCGAAATCACGGCTCTGCTGGAGCGGGCCAGCTATTTCGCTGATCATCCGCGCCAGAGCTTTGCCGATATTCTGTCTGGCCGCACAATTGTGAACCTGTTTTTTGAAAATTCCACCCGCACCCGCGTTTCCTTTGAAATTGCTGCCAAGAGGCTGGGCGCCGCAACGCTGAATATTGCGGTTTCCGGATCATCGGTAAAAAAAGGCGAGACGCTGATCGATACTGCGACGACGCTGAATGCGATGCATCCAGATATTCTGGTGATCCGGCATTTTGCCTCTGGGGCCCCGCTGCTGCTGAGCCAGCATATTCAGGCTGCAGTGATCAATGCGGGCGACGGGCGTCATGAACACCCTACCCAGGCTTTGCTGGATGCGCTGACTATCCAGCGAGAGCTGGGCCGCATTGCCGGGCTGAAAGTGGCGATTTGCGGCGATGTAGCGAATAGCCGGGTAGCCCGCTCCAACCTCTGGCTGCTGGGGGCGCTGGGGGCGGATCTGCGCTTTGTCAGCCCGGCCACGCTGACCCCGCCGGGGCTGGCTGACATGGAGGTGCCGGTCTATCACAATTTGGAAGACGGGATCAGCGGCTGTGATATTGTGATGATGCTGCGCTTGCAAACCGAGCGGATGGAGGGGCAGGAAACGCCCAGCCAACATGAATATCACAAATTATTTGGCCTGAACCAGCAGAGCTTGAACCGCGCCGCGCCGCACGCTCTGATCATGCATCCTGGGCCAATGAATCGCGGTGTGGAAATAGACTCAGCCATTGCAGATGATCATGAAAAAAGCCTCATCCAGCGGCAGGTTGAAATGGGGGTAGCGGTGCGCATGGCCTGTCTGGAAGCACTGGCAGAGGGGCTGGCATAATGGCAAGTAAGCAAGCAGATTTGCTGATCACCAATGCCAGGCTGTTTTGCCCGGCCAGCCAGCTCGATGGGCTGGGATGGTTGGCGGTTGCAGAGGGTCGCATTGCCGGGCTGGGCAGCGGCCAGCCGGATAAGGGCCTGAAAGCAGGCCGTCTTGTTGATGGCGGTGGCAAGCTGTTGCTGCCCGGACTGGTTGATATGCGTGTTCAAGCCAGCGATCCCGGGGCCGAGCATCTGGAAAGTCTGGAGGCGCTGTTGCGGGCGGCGGCGGCTGGCGGCGTTACCAGCCTTGCCACCCTGCCCGCTACGCTGCCGGTGATTGATAATTCAGCGATGATTGATTCGATCAGCCTGCGCGCCAGCCGTCTGGTCGGGCCGCGCCTGTTCTGTCTGGGGGCGCTGACGCAAGGGCTGGAAGGACAGCGTATGGCCGAGCTGGGCATGATGGCAAAAGCCGGTGCGCGCGGCTTTGCCAGCCATTTGACCAGCGTGGCTGACAGCCAGCTGATGCGCCGTATTCTGACCTATGCTGCCATGCTGGAGCGGCCGGTCATTCATCATTGTGCCGACCCGGCCCTGTCTGCTGAGGGAGAGATGCATGAGGGCGAAACCGCAACCCGGCTGGGCCTCATTGGTATTCCAGCAGCGGCCGAGACCATTGTACTGGAGCGCGATCTGGCGCTGGTGCGGCTGACCGGTGCAACTTATCATGCCGGTCATGTATCCACAGCCGGTTCGGTGGCGGCCTTGCGGCGGGCAAAACAGGAGGGGCTGAAGGTCACCGCAGATACAGCCCCACCCTGGTTTTTGCTGAATGAGATGGCGGTGCCGGGCTTTGATACCGCGTTCCGGCTGGATCCGCCCTTGCGCAGCGAAGCAGACCGGCTGGCAGTGATTGACGGGCTGGCCGACGGAACGATTGACGCGATTGCCTCTGACCACCGGGCGATCAACCCGGACCACAAAAAACAGCCCTTTGGCATGGCCAGCCCCGGGGCAGCCGGCATTGAAACTTTGTTGCCGCTCAGCCTGGCCCTGGTATCCGGCGGAGCGGTGTCACTGGAACGGGTGGTGCAGTGCCTGACCGCCGGGCCAGCCGCCATTCTGGGTCTGGAAACCGGCCAGCTGGCCCTCGGCAAACCTGCTGACATGATTTTGCTGGACAGCGAAACAGGCTGGGTCATCCGGTCGGCAGATTTTATTACCCCCTCGCTCAGCACCCCGTTTGAGGGCCAGCCTGTGCAGGGGCGCGTGCTGGCCAGCTGGGTCGGCGGTGCGCAGATTTTCGCAATGGAAAACTGGCAATAAGATGATAGAGCCCGGCTTGCTGATGGTTATCGGCCTTGCCTATCTGCTCGGCTCAGTGCCCTTTGGCCTGCTGCTGACAAAATGGGCTGGAATGGGGGATATCCGGGATATAGGCTCAGGCAATATTGGTGCGACCAATGTGTTGCGGACAGGATCACGCCAGCTGGCTCTGGCAACGCTGCTTCTGGATGGCGGCAAGGGCGCGCTGGCGGTCTGGCTGGTCAGTGTGGTGAGCGGCGATCAGCTGCTGGCAGGCTGGGCCGGGCTGGCCGCGATGCTGGGCCATTGCTTGCCGGTCTGGCTGCGGTTTTCTGGCGGCAAGGGGGTAGCCACCGGGCTGGCGGCACTGGCTGCTATCAGCTGGCCGGCCGGGCTGGTAATGGCACTGGTCTGGCTGCTTGTTGCGGCCCTGTTCCGCATTTCCTCAGCTGCCGCCCTTGCCGGTTGGCTGGCAGCCCCGCTCTGGCTTTTCTGGCAAGGGCCGGACGGGCTGATTCTGCCGGTGACCTTGATGGCCCTGCTATCCTGGCTGCGCCATCACCAGAATATTCGCCGCCTGCTGGCCGGCACCGAAAGCAGAATGGGCCGCCGCAAAAAAGACTGAAATTTCCGCAGCCCTGTTCATTTTTTGTTAAGCAAACTGCTTTATGCTCAGCCGCATGAAGCGCGATGCCAAAATCGATTTATTGCAGCTGTTCCGCACCGCAAATATAGGCCCGATAACCTGTCGGCTTATGCTGCAACGCTATGGCAGCGCGGCCAAGGCGCTGGCAGCGATACCCGAATTATCCCGCCGCGGCGGGCGGCAGCTGAAACCGGCTGATCGCCAGCGCGCTATGGATGAGCTGGATCAGCTTGAGGAACAAGGCGGCCAGCTGCTCTGTCTTGGCAGTGATGATTATCCAGAAGTTCTGACGCATTTTGATGATGCCCCGCCGGTGCTGTCCGTGCTGGGCCATGCCTCCTTGTTGCAGCAAAAAATGCTGGCCATTGTGGGGGCACGCAACGCCTCTCTTAATGCCTGCAAGATGACTGAAAAATTCTCAGCTGAGCTGGGTATGGCTGATTTTGTCATTGTCTCGGGCATGGCACGGGGCATTGACCGGGCAGCGCATCAGGGCGGGCTGGTCAGCGGAACGGTAGCTGTGCTGGCAGGCGGGGTAGATGTCATCTACCCGCCGGAAAATAAAGATATTTACAAAGAGCTGACGCAATCGGTCTGTGTTATCAGTGAAATGCCGCTGGCAACCAAGCCAGCTCCGCGCTTGTTTCCGGTGCGGAACCGGATTATCGCCTCTCTGGCCAGGGGCTGTCTGGTTATGGAGGCGGCAGAACGGTCCGGCTCTCTTATCACCGCCCGCGAGGCTCTTGGCAGAGGGGCTGAGGTTATGGCGATCCCCGGCTCACCCATGGACCCACGCGCCACCGGATGTAACAGTCTGATCAGTCAGGGCACCGCCCATCTGGTGCAGGGTGTTGACGATATTCTGACCATCCTGCAAGAGAATAGCGGCTATGAACCGGACCGTCCGCTTGGCCCGTTTTCTATAGTCTCCGAGGCGGCCGCAAGCGATGAGAATGAGGTGAAAAAAGCCCCTAACTGCCTGCTTGAAAATCTGTCCTATGACCCAATATCAGTTGACGAATTGATTCGCTGGTGTCATGTCTCTGCCATGGCGATGGCTGCCGCCCTGCTGGAACTGGAGCTGGCCGGACGCGTTCAAAGACATCATGGCAGCCGCGTTTCGCTGATAATAGATTTTGAATAACATCCTGTATAAACTTGTTTTTTTGGTTTGATAAATGAAAGTTGTGCTTGTTGAATCTCCGGCCAAAGCCAAAACCATCAATCGCTATCTGGGCGACAATTATCAGGTTTTAGCCTCTTACGGCCATGTGCGCGACCTGCCTTCCAAGGACGGATCGGTCAATCCAGATGCTGATTTTGAGATGATCTGGCAGGCGGACGCTGCCTCCTCTAAACAGATGGTTGCGCTGACCACGGCCCTGAAGGGGGCTGACGGGCTGATCCTGGCCACTGACCCGGATCGTGAGGGAGAGGCAATCAGCTGGCACGTCCAGCAATTACTTCGAGAGAAAAAAGCATTTGCTGATCTGCCGACTGAGCGGGTGGTGTTCAATGAAATCACCAAATCGGCTATTTTAGAGGCTATGCAGCATCCGCGCGCGCTGGATGATAATTTGGTCAATGCCTATCTGGCGCGGCGAGCGCTGGATTATCTGGTTGGCTTTTCCATCTCGCCGGTGCTGTGGCGCAAGCTGCCGGGCTCTCGGTCAGCTGGCCGGGTGCAATCGGTTGCCTTGCGGCTGATCTGTGCCAGAGAAGCCGAAATAGAGGCGTTTCGGGAACAGGAATATTGGTCTGTTGACAGCTGGTTTGCCAAAGAAGATGGCCGCCGCTTGCTGGCCCGGCTGACCCGTCTGGATGGAAACAAGATGGAAAAACTGTCTATTTCCAGCCAGCAACAGGCCGAAAGCATTGCCGCGCGCATCAAGGCGGCCAGCTGGCAGGTTGGCACGGTGGAAACCAAGCGGGTGCGCCGTAATCCGGCAGCCCCCTTTACCACCTCTACCCTGCAACAAGAAGCGTCTCGCAAACTTGGTTTTTCAGCCAGCCGGACCATGCAGATCGCCCAAAAGCTCTATGAGGGGATCAATATCGGCTCTGAGACCACTGGCCTTATCACCTATATGCGAACAGATGGCGTGCAGATGAGCAATGAGGCGATAAAAGCCGCCCGTGCGGTGATAGCCAACCGGTTTGGCGAGGCGTATTTGCCGGAAAAGCCCCGCATCTACAAAACCAAGGCCGCCAATGCCCAGGAAGCACATGAGGCAGTGCGCCCGACCCGTCTTGCCGCGCATCCAGAAGAATTGCGGCGCTATCTCGATCATGATCAGTTCCGCCTGTATGATCTGATCTGGAAACGCGCACTGGCCAGCCAGATGGAAGCAGCCCAGATGGATCAGACAGCTGTTGAACTCTTGGCAAACAATGATGATATCGGTATGCGGGCGACTGGTTCCGTTTTGGTCTTTGACGGGTTTCGACAGGTCTATACTGAAGGCATTGATGAGAGCAATGCGCCGGATCGAAACGGTGCTGAACGAGGCAAAGAGGATGATGACCGGCTGATCCCGCCACTCGCCAAGGGCGAAGCACTTGCCGCCGAGGAGGTCGACCCGCAGCAGCATTTTACCCAGCCGCCGCCGCGCTATTCTGATGCCTCACTGGTTAAGGAGATGGAGGAGCTGGGTATTGGCCGGCCGTCCACCTATGCCTCAATCCTGCAGGTTTTGGAAAAACGCGCCTATGTCCGCAAGGATCAGCGCCGTTTTATTCCTGAATATCGCGGCCGTATCGTCTCCAGCTTTCTGGAAAATTTCTTTGCCCGCTATGTTGAATACGGCTTTACCGCTGATCTGGAAAAACAGCTGGATGAGGTGTCTGACGGCAAGCTGGACTGGAAATCGGTGCTGCGCCGGTTTTGGACAGATTTCAAGAGTGCGGTAGATGCCACCGCCGGCTTGAGCAGCCCGGCTGTTATGGAAGCGCTGGACAGCCAGCTGGAACAGCTGTTTTTCACCCCCGAGCCGGACGGGCAGATTAACCGGGTTTGCAGCAAATGCGGCAACGGCAAGCTGGAGTTGAAGCTGGGCCGCTTTGGCCCGTTTATCGGTTGTAATAATTACCCAGAATGTAAATATACCCGCCAGATCAGCAATGACAATGATACCGAGGATCAGAC
>JADHLK010000088.1 GCA_016780695.1 Alphaproteobacteria bacterium
TATCAACTGTCCGATGACCAAAGAGCAATATGAGGGGTTTATCGCGGCGCTGCTGGCAGGCGATAAAATGTCCTTTCACGAATGGGAAGAAAACACCCCCTATTTTGATGGCTGTATGCCGATTGAGGTGATGGCAGAACGCGGGCCGGAAACCCTGCGTTTTGGGCCGATGAAGCCGGTCGGGCTGACCAATGCCCATGATGGCAGCCGGCCTTATGCGGTGGTGCAGCTGCGCCAGGATAACAAGCTGGGCACGCTGTTTAACATGGTGGGTTTTCAGACCAAGCTGAAATATGGCGAACAGCTGCGGATATTCCAAACCATCCCAGGGCTGGAAGAAGCCAGCTTTGCCCGGCTGGGCGGCCTGCACCGCAATACTTTTATCAATGCGCCGCGCCTGCTGGATGACCAGCTGCGCCTGAAGGCCCAGCCCCGTCTGCGCTTTGCCGGACAGATTACCGGCGTGGAGGGCTATGTTGAATCTGCTGCGATTGGCGGGCTGGCCGGACGCATGGCCGCAGCAGAAATGCTTGGCACTGGCTGGACACCGCCGCCAGAGGACAGCGCGCATGGGGCGTTATTGGCGCATTTGACAGGCGGCGCAAACCCGGACAGTTTCCAGCCGATGAATGTGAATTTCGGCCTGTTTCCGCCACTGGCTGAACCACCCGCCCGGCCAGATGGCAAACGGGTGAAAAAGCTGAAAGGGCGCGATCGCAAAGCCGCCTATTCAGCCCGTGCGCTAGCCAGCCTGCGGCACTGGGCCAATCTGGATAATGGTCTGGCTGATGCTCTAGCTGACCAGCATCCGGCCAAACAGGCTTAAAGGCAGCAAGGGAGAGGCCAGCCGGTCAGCTGGCATTCCGGCCAGACAACGGCAGGCTTTGATAAACGGGCTGGAGCAAGCGAGGCCCGCCACATCTTGCCTGCGCTGGCCGTTCTGCAGGATATGGGCCAGCTGCTGGCCAATCACATCAGCCGCCGCGGCCTCTTGCGGATTACCGGTAACACCGGCTAGCCAGAAAAAATACTGGCCCCATAAATCAGGCAGCGCGTCAACCGGCCCGTCCGTCTCCAACACCGCCTGTTGCCAAACAGCCAGCCAGTCGGCAAGCTGGCGTGTCTGACCGGTCCTGTCCGGTGCGCTATGCCGGTTTTCGTTCTGCCAGAGTTGCAAGCGGTCCAGCAGCGGGGCCCGGTCCTGATGTGTGCCAGCCAGCCCATCTGCCCACCATTGCAGGCGAATTTGCACCAGCAAACTCTCAGAGGGCAGACAAACAGCCCGCTCCATCTCCAGCAAGAACAACAGCAAATCTGCCAGCAATGGCCGTTTGTGATTTGTTTCAAAAGCCAGACAGAGCGCCAATGGGCGACTGGCCAGCCGCAATTCATCGACCGCGCTTTTCACCGGGCATCTGGCGGGGCCACCAACAGACCGGCGGCAACCGAACGCCCCTCGCTCATTAAAACATTCCAGGTTCGGCACGCGGCCGGGGTGGCCATCACCTCCAGCTTGCAGCCCGCCTCTGCCAGCCCATCGCGCAGACTGTAAAAAGGATTATCCGGCTGGCCACCAGTTCCCAGTAAAAACAATTCTGGTAAAAATTGTTTCGGCCCCGGCTCAGGCAGCTGGGAGATGATAGCGCTGGCCGTCAGCCTGTCCAGCGGCGGGGCCTGCCAGAGCTGGACAGCCCGCGGAAACAGGAAAATCGGCCCTTCTAACCGGTCATCATTGACCTGAAAGCCGCCGCCCTGATAGGAGCGCAGCAGCATCAGCCTGGTATCTGTTGAAAAATCCTGAACCGAGATTGCTGGGGCATCCGTGCCCTTTTTCCTGGTCATTTTCGGGTCATTTTTTGGGTCATCAGCCGCGCTCATATTCCGGCTTCGGCGTGTCATTATCATCCTCATCAGCGGTTTTTTTCAAATCAAACCAGCTGAGCATCCCGACCGCGATAAAGACTGAGGAATAGGTGCCAATCACCACGCCCCACAGCATGGCAAGCGCAAAATCACGCAACACAGCCCCGCCAAAAAAGATAATCGCTAACAAGGCCAACGCTGTCGTAACAGAAGTCATAACCGTTCTGGACAGCGTTTCATTGAGCGAGATATTTAATATTTCGGGCTGCTGTCTGCTCTTGTAGCGGCGCAGATTTTCCCGTAGACGGTCAAACACCACCACCGTGTCATTGATCGAATAACCGGCAATCGTCAATATCGCCGCGATTGTGGCCAGATTAAACTCAAAAGCGGTCGCCGCAAACAGGCCGATAGTGGTGAGCACATCATGGGTCAGCGCGATCATGGCGGCGATGGAAAACTGCCATTCAAAGCGGAACCAGATATAGACCATAATCCCGGCCAGCGCGCAAAGAACCGCCAAAATGCCTTTTTCTGTCAATTCTGCACCAATGGTCGGGCCAACAAATTCGGTGCGGCGCACCTCATAACCCGCACCCAGCTCCTCGGTAACTGCCCGTATCGCCGCGACTTGGGCCTTTTCATCCCCGTCCTGGCGCTGGATGCGAACCAGCACATCGGTTTCAGCTCCAAAGCTCTGAATAGAAATATCCCCCAGCTCCAGCTGGCCAAGCCGACTCCGCAAATCTGCCAGATCAGCCGGGCCATCCTGATGCCGGGTCTCAATCAGGATACCACCACGGAAATCAATCCCCAGATTGAGCCCTTGCCAGAAAAACACCAGCATTGAGGCCAGCACCAGCACAGCCGACATGATTGCCGCCAGACGGAAGCGCGCGACAAAATTAATCGCAGTATCCGCCGGAACCAGTTTCAGCCTGAACATCCCTGCCTGCCCTTTCCTGCCTAAAGTTCCAGTGATTTTGGACGGCTGGCATTATGCCAGAGCACAACAATCAAGCGGGTGACCAATATCGCGGTGAACATGGAAGTGATAATACCAAGAGCCAGGGTGACGGAAAAACCGCGCACCGGCCCGGACCCGAACACATATAAAAACAATGCCGCCACCAAAGTGGTCAGGTTGGAATCAATAATGGTTGAAATTGCCCGGCTATAGCCTGCCTCTATGGCGGCCTGAATACGTCGGCCGCGGCGAAATTCCTCGCGTATCCGCTCAAAAATCAGGACATTGGCATCTACCGCCATACCCACGGTCAGCACAATTCCGGCAATGCCCGGCAAGGTTAGCGTCGCCTGTATCGCAGAGAGGGCAGCCAGCAACAAAATAATATTCACCGCCAGCGCAACAGTAGCAAACACACCAAACAGGCCATAGCTGGCAATCATATAAGCCATCACCAGTATAAGCCCGACTATCGCAGCCAGCGTGCCGGCAGCGATGGAATCAGCCCCCAGCCCCGGCCCAACCGAGCGTTCTTCCAGCACAATCAGCGGCGCTGGCAAGGCACCGGCCCGCAGGACAAGCGCCAGATCATTGCTTTCCTGAATGGTAAAATTGCCGGTAATCTGGCCATTGGCAAAAATCTGGCTCTGAATAACTGGGGCGGAAACCACCTTGCCATCCAGCACAATGGCAAAAGGCCGACCGATATTCGCGCCGGTCACTTGCGCAAATTTCTTTGCCCCGACCGCGTTCAGCGTAAAAGCCACCGCAGGCCGGTTATTCTGATCAAAGCTGGGCGAGGCATTTTCCAGCATATCGCCAGATACCATCACCCGCCGCTCTACCAGATATTGCTCGCCTGATCCGTCCGCCGCCTCCAGCAGCTGGGTGCCTTGCGGGGCCCGCCCGGCAGCTTTCGCTTCCGCCGCACTGCTCCGCAAATCCACCAGCTGGAAAGTCAGTCTGGCGGTCTGGCCAAGCAGGCTTTTCACCCGTTCGGGATCATCCACGCCCGGCAGCTGGACCAGCACCCGGTCAGCCCCTTGACGCTGGATAACAGGCTCTTTTGTGCCATCGGGATCAAGGCGGCGGCGGATAATCTCTATCGCCTGTTCAACTGTCTGGGTGCGCAGCGCGGCAAGGCCCGTTTCAGAGAAACGCAACACCCGGTTCAGCCCCTCCTCTGCCAGATCATAATCGGCTGCATAGGCTTTGAGGATCTCCTCCAGCACCGGCTCATCTGCCGCATCGCGCAAGCCAAAGCGCACCTGCTCCTCACCGGCCTCCAAAGCCCGGAAACGCAGCCGCTTTTCCCGGAAAGACAGGCGCAGACTGTCAGCCAGCCCGACCATTTTTTCCGCGACAACAGCCTGCATATCCACCCGCAGCAACAGATGCGATCCGCCCTGCAGATCCAGCCCTAGATTAACCGGCTGGCCGGGCAAAAAGCTGGCCACCCGGCTGCCTGTCACATTCGGGGCGGCAAAGAGAATCCCGGCCAGAACAACCAGCAAAACCAGCAGCCTTTTCCAGCTTTCAAAAACCAGCATCGTTTAATCAGACCTATTCTGATGAGAGGGCAGCAGGGTTATTTCTTGCCTGCTTTTTTCGGAGCCGCCTTGGCAGCCGGTGCCGTTTTATCCAGAACCGATGAGATCATGGAGCGCACAACAGACACTTTCACGCCGCTGGCAATTTCCACCTCAACGGTCTCATCGCCCGCCGTGGCTTTTGCAACAGTTCCGGTAATCCCGCCGGAGGTAATGATCTTATCCCCGCGGCGCAGGGCTTGAACCATTTCCTTATGCTGTTTGGCGCGCTTTTGCTGGGGCCGGATCAAGAAAAAATAAAACACCACAAAGATTAGCACAAAAGGCAGTAACTGACCGAGCAGGCCCGGGCCACCAACTGCTGACTGGGCATAAGCGGGGCTGATAAACATCTTGCATAGTCTCCTGATAGATTTTCCGGCAAACGCCGAAAAGGATGGGCGGTTAAAAAAACTCCACGCACAATAGCCAGCTTGGCTTGCCGCGTCCACTGCCGAGATGGGTTTTGAAGACAAAAACCGCCGCCTGCCACCGCGTTTTTGCTTGGAGCGCGGCTAAATAGCGGCTAAAACGAGGCCATGAGCCAGCAAATTGATGAGCCGGAAAAGATTGCCCTTCTGTCGCGTATTGCTGATGCGCTGGACAGGCTGGCCCCGCAAGAGCAGTTTCCTGATTCGCTGGAACAGGCCGAGGGCTATTTCTGGCAAGCGGCCAGCCGCCAGCTGCAGCCGATAGCCGCTATCCAGCGCCTGCCCCTGTCCTGCCTATGCGGCATTGAGCAGCAAAAACAGCTGCTTCTGGATAACAGCCGGGCCTTTGCGCGCGGGCGGCGGGCCAATAATGCGCTGCTCTGGGGGGCGCGCGGCACTGGCAAATCCTCCCTGCTGAAGGCTGTGCATGGCCAGCTGCTCAGCGAGGGGCTGGATTGCGCTATCATTGAGATTGCCAGAGAAGATATTTCCGATCTGCCGCTATTGATGGAGCATCTATCCAAAGCCCCGCGCCGGTTTATCATTTTCTGCGATGATCTGGCCTTTGAGGAGGCTGACAGCAGCTATAAATCGCTGAAAGCCGCGCTGGAAGGCGGGTTAGCCGGGCGCCCGGACAATATTGTTTTCTATGCTACCTCCAACCGCCGCCATCTGATGCTGCGCCAGATGATCGAAAATGAACGCGGCACAGCGATCAACCCGTCCGAGGCAGCAGAGGAAAAAATCTCACTCTCTGACCGGTTTGGCTTGTGGATCGGCTTTCATTCGGTGGGTCAGGACAGCTATCTGGAGATGATCGAGACCTATATCACCCATTATGAATTGCCAGTCAGCTTTGATGATATCAGGGCCGAGGCGTTGGCCTGGGCGATGGGGCGCGGCAACCGTTCCGGCCGCACAGCTTTTCATTTTATCCTCGATCTGGCCGCCCGGCTGGATGTCGATTTGCCTCAGAGCTAGATGGTGATGGGGGAAGCGGCAGCCTTTAGCTCTCAATCACATCGCGGGGATTGACCGGTGTGCGGCCCTGGCGAATTTCAAAATGCAGGCTGGGCTGGCGCGCCCGGCCGGTCATCCCGATCTGGCCAATCATCTGGCCGGCATTCAGCACCTGGCCTTCGGTCACCGCAACGCTGCCCAAATGGGCATAGGCGGTGATATAGCCGCCATCATGCTTTACTAGCACCAGCGTGCCAAAGCTCTTCAGCCCGGTGCCGACATAGGCCACAGTGCCGGGCGCAGCGGTGGCGACC
>JADHLK010000089.1 GCA_016780695.1 Alphaproteobacteria bacterium
AGGCAAGAAGAAAACCAAAACGCCGCCATTGATAGAGGTGCGCGATCTGCATAAAAACTATGGCGAGCTGGCGGTATTGCGCGGGGTCAGCCTGGCTGCCTCTGCAGGCGATATTGTCAGCCTGATAGGCTCTTCCGGCTCTGGTAAATCCACCTTGCTGCGCTGTATCAATCTGTTGGAAAATTCAGAACAGGGAGAGATCAGCTTTCAGGGCGAGGCCATTCGCTGGGCGGGCAGCGGCGCGGCGCGGCGGCCGGCAGATGCGGCCCAGCTGCGCGCGGTTCGCACCCAGCTATCGATGGTTTTCCAGCAATTCAATCTCTGGTCCCACATGACCATTATGGATAATGTCATCCGCGCGCCGATAACTGTGCTGGGCCGGGATCCCGAACAGATGCGCCAAAAGGCCCTCAGCTTGCTGGACAAGGTCGGTATCGCTGACAAGGCCAATGCCTGGCCTGCCCAGCTTTCCGGTGGCCAGCAACAGCGTGCCGCGATTGCCCGTGCGCTGGCGATGGAGCCGGCGGCCTTGCTGTTTGATGAGCCGACCTCGGCCCTTGATCCAGAGCTGGAACAAGAAGTGATAAAGGTGATCCGGGCTCTGGCAGAGGAGGGGCGCACCATGCTGCTGGTCACCCATGATATGAAGCTGGCCCGCGACCTGTCCAGCCGGGTCATCTTTTTAGAGCAAGGCGTGATTGAGGAAGAAGGGTCGGCTTCAGACTTGTTTGGCAAGCCAAAATCGGCCAGACTAAGACAGTTTTTGAGTGCGTCCGCTGCCTAGCGGAACGCCGTTTGGGGTTTTATGGCAAAGGGAGAGAGAAATGAAGAAATTGATTATTGCTGCTATTCTGGCCAGCTTTGCTGCTGTGCCTGCTCTGGCACAGACCGTGCGGATGGGGACCGAAGGGGCTTACCCTCCCTATAACTTCATTAATGACAAGAATGAGGTGGACGGGTTTGAACGCCAGCTGGGTGATGAGCTGTGCAAGCGGGCCGGGCTGGATTGCGTCTGGGTGGTCAATGACTGGGATTCCATTATCCCGAATCTGGTCGCTGGCAATTATGATACGATTATTGCCGGTATGTCCATCACGGCTGAGCGGGATGAGGTGATCGATTTCACGCAAAATTATTTCCCGCCTGATCCGTCCGCCTATATGGCGCTGAAAGGGGCGGCTGGTTCTGTTGCCTCAGGCGTGGTCGCAGCCCAGACCAATACCATTCAGGCCGGTCATGTCGCCGCATCCGGGGCAACATTGGTTGAGTTTGCAACCCCGGATGAGACTGTCGCAGCAGTGCGTAATGGTGAGGCGGATGCGGTGCTGGCTGACAAGGCGTTTCTGGACCCCATCGTTGCTGAATCAGGCGGCGAGCTGGTCTTGATCGGCGGTGATGTGATGCTGGGTGATGGTTTCGGGCTTGGTGTGCGCGAATCAGTCGGTGCCTTGAAAGCCAAATTTGATGCCGCTATCAGCTCAATGAAAGCAGATGGCACGTTGAACAGCATGATCAAGAAATGGTTTGGCGCGGATGCCTCAACCTTCTAGGGAACGCGCGGCAATCCTGAGCAGGGGCCAGCTATTGGCCCCTGCTGTCATTTTGGCGATATTCAGGGGCCAGCTATTGGTCCCTGCTGTCATTTTGGCGATATTCAGGGGCTAGGGCCAATGTTCGCCAGCTGCGCCGATCCCTCCATCCTGTCGGGCCTGCATTGGCTGGCCTGTTATCTGACGACCGCCAAGCATATCTCTTTTTACAGCTCTTTCGGCACTGTCCTATTATTGCTGGCACTGGCGGCTCCGGCGGCTTTGCTGCTGGGATTTGCCGGCGCGCTGGCCGACCGGTCGCAGAACTGGCTGCTGGCCTTGCTTGGCCGTGCCTATATCGCGATGGTGCGCGGTGTGCCGGATATTGTGTTTTTCCTGTTTGTGCCTATCGCGCTGGATCAGGCTGTTGAATATATCCGCAATATACTCTTTTGCGATGAGCGGGCTGCCTCGGTCTGGCAGGGCAATGATTTTGTGGTTTGCGCAGCGGCCAAGATGCCGCTTTCCTCTGCAGCGCCTTTTGTGCATACGCTTTGGGGTTTTGTTCTGGCGCTGACCGCCTTTGCCATAGTGTTTGGGGCTTTTGCAGGCAATGTGCTGGCCGGGGCCATGCGCGCTGTGCCGCGCGCCCAGCTGGAAACCGGGGCGGCCTATGGCATGACAGACAGACAGGTATTCCGCCATATTCTGTTGCCGCAAATGTGGATTTATGCGCTGCCTGGCCTGTCCAATTTGTGGATGATACTGGTGAAGGCCACGCCGCTGCTGTTTTTGCTGGGGGTGCAGGATATTGTCTATTGGGCGCGTGAGCTGGGCGGCTCCAAGACTTCGGCCTATGCCTATCCGCATCCGGATTGGAGGGTTTGGTATTTCAGCGGCTTGCTGGTGTTTTATCTGTTGCTGACTTTTGTCTCTGAGCGCGTGTTTGGCCTGTTGATGACCCGCCTTGGCCGTGGTCAGGCGCTGCAAGGGGCACGCCAGCAAGGCGCGCTGGGCGGGGTGCTGTGATGAGCTGTCTTGCCAGCCTGTCTGATTATGGGTTGCGTGCGGTCGGGGTAGGTGAGCGGCTCTTGCCAAAGGCGGATATTTCTTTATGCGAGCAATTTGTGCTAATCGGCTCCGGGCTTATCTGGAATATCTATTTCGGGGTGCTGGCGGTGGCGCTGGGCTTTGGCTTTTCCATCCTGCTGGCCCTGGGCCGGGCCAGCCAGCAGGGGCTGGTGCGGCGTTTGTGTGGCGGCTTTATCTTTCTGTTTCGTGGCTCGCCACTCTTTATTCAGTTTTTCTTTGCCTATGAAGCCTTTGTGCTATTGCCAAAGATCGGCGTAGAGCTGGATTTTGGCCTGTTTGTGCTGAGCGCCGAGACGCGCTGGCTGACCAAAGCCTGGGCCGGGGCGTTGCTGGTGCTGTTCTGTAATACTTCAGCCTATACGGCAGAGATTTTCTATGGGGCGCTGAAAGCGGTGCCCAGCGGCGATATGGAAGCAGCCAGAGCCTATGGGATGACCGGCTGGCAACGCTTCCGGCATATTATCTTTCCTTCTATGCTGCGGCTGGCCTGGCCGGCCTATACCAATGAGGTGATTTTCCTGTTTCACGCTACGACTTTGGTATTTTTCTCAGGCTTTCCGGCCTGGCGGCAATCTGGTGATGCGCTCTATTATGCCAGCTATTTTGCGGACAAGACTTTCAACCCGTTTATTCCCTATCCGATAGTGGCCTTTTATTTTATCCTGCTGACGCTGCTTATCATTGGCCTTTTTGGTCTGGCTGGGCGCTGGCTGAACCGGCATTTGCCACAGGCGGTCCGGCCGCGCTATCGATTCCGGCTTAACTTGCTTCGTTAAGGGAGCCCGCCTCTATCTGGGCTTTTGTCAGGGGCGGCAGATTGGCCTCAATCGCCTGTCTCATTTTTTCGGAATCCGGCCCGGTCATAGAGGAAAACCAGCCAATCATCTGGCCCTCCGGCCCGATCAGATATTTATGGAAATTCCAGCGCGGCCTACCAGCTCGGCCGACCTGTTCAGCTGCCCAGAGATAGAACGGATGGGCGGCATCCCCCTTAACTTGGCTGCGTTCGGTCATCGGGAAATCAATGGCGAAATTGACGCTGCAAAACTCCTTGATAGCCGCGCTGCTATCCAGCTCCTGGCGGCCGAAATCATTGCTTGGCACGCCCAACACCACCAGCCCCTGATCCCGGTATTTTTGCCAGAGGGCTTGCAGCTGATCATATTGCGGGGTGAAGCCGCAGCGCGAGGCGGTATTGACCACCAGCAGCAATTTACCGGCAAACTCCCCCAGAGACAACTGGGTGCCGTTAATCGAAGTGAAGCTGAATTGATGGGCTGTATCGGCTTGTGCCATGGGAAGGCCTCCGCTGGAAATCATCATAAGGACAAGCGCTGCAAACCGGGATTTTGCAAAGAACATAGTTATGACCCTGTCTGCTGGCACCTCATTTATCCCTGCTAGATGGGATGTGTTGCCAGCATTTCAAGGGGGGCAGGATAAGCGGCTGCTCAGCTGCGGGCTTCAGGCAGCTCTGGCAGTTGCCAGACATCGGCAAGAAAGGAATCCAGCACCGCCCCGCCAGTCAACCCCAGCAGCTTGTCACGCCAGCTGGCAGCGGGCTGGCCAAGGCGCATCACCTCGCCAGCTGTCTCGGCACGGCGGGCAATGCGGGCTGCGGCAGCGGCCCGTGCGGCGGCCATCCGGCTCAAGGCGCGGGGCAAATCCTCATCAGCCAGCGCCTCTGCCAGGGCGGCGATATCCATCAGGCTCTGGCCAAAACCCTGGGCCAGATGCGGCGGCATCAGATGGGCGGCCTCGCCGGCCAGCACGACCGGCCCGCGTCGCCAGCAATCCAGCACTGAAGCCTGCCAGAGCGGGGTCGGCTGCCAGACCTGCACCGCCTCAGCCAGCCAGCCCAGCACCGAACTGCTGCTGAGCTGGGAGCGGGCCGCCTGATCGGCGCTGTCACCGGCTCGCGGGGTTAGGGCCAGCACCAGATTAACCGTGCCGTCCGGGCCATAGGGATAGCTGACCAGATGGCAGGCCGTTCCCAGCCAGAGCCGCGTTGCCGGGCTGGCAAAACCAGCTGGCACTGCTGCTTTCGGCAGGCTGGCCCGCAAGGCCAGCTGGGTGGTGGCGCGCGGGGTTTGCTGAGGGGCGACAAACTGCCTGCCCACCCCGTGCGGCCCGTCTGTTGCCAGCACCTGATCAGCGAGCAGAATTTCGCCCTGTTCGGTTAACAGCCGGGCGCCTCCTGCCTGTTCGGTGATATGGGTGATGCTTGTGTCGATAAAATCTACCTGACCCGTATTCTGGCACGCCGCGACCAGCAATTTTGAGAGCGCTGTCCGGCTGACCCCGGCATATAGGTGCGGGCCATGCTCAATATGGCCGAGGCGGGTGCCATCGCTCAGCGTCTTGATCTCTATCTCGGTCAGGCGCGTTGACTGGGCCAACAGCTGCTCAGCCAGCTGCGGGGCCAGTTGTCGCAGTGCCTCAAACCCGTTGCTGGCAAGCTGCAGGGCGCCGCTGGGAGCGGCTCTGGGCGGCGGGCCGATAACCAGCGGCTGATACCCGGCTCTGGCCAGCACCAGCGCAGCCGCCAGCCCGGTCGGCCCACGGCCCAAAATCACACATTGTTGAGAGGCACCCATCTGAATTCCGTTTTGACAATTATTGCTTAAGACCCTGTGTTGCAGAAATTTCGGTATTTGGCCAGATCGATCCGCTTGGTCTCCACCAGATTTAAAGGAGCTTCTCCGGCCCGCCCGCCCCATTCGACATAATAGCCGCACACCCCATAGAGCGGATTGGCGATACATCCTTGATCGGTGCGCATATCATTCCACAACCCGTGCCCCTTGGTGGACCCGGTGATTTGAAGATAATCCTCATCCGAGCTGCCATATTCATTGGGCTCACAAATATTGCTGTTGGAATTATAACAGCTGGCAAGGCTGGTATGGGTGCCTGCGGAAAAATTTGTATAGCGCAGGTCGGCCCCGCCCTTCGGGGTGATGACATCGCGCCAGAGATCACCCGACAAGCTGGTATCAAGGTCTTTTCTCTGGCTTGTCCACTGGCTGTTATAGGCGGCGCGGCTGCTGGCATTATTTGCCGGGTTATCCAGAACCGGCCCGCCCGTATGCCGGTCATTCCAGCTGCCGGTATGATCAGCATCCCAAAAGCGAATATCGGCTTCTGGCCCATCCACCCAGATCCAGTCGCCTTCCTGGGCTGCATCCGACCCGCCCAGCCAGCCCTGATACCAGGACCCGTCATCTGCCTTGAAGCGACTGGCCAGAAAGTCATTTTCCGCCGGGCTGGTCACCGTGGCGAGGTAGCCGCGCAGATGGCAGCGCGCACTGCCATTATCAAAATGACGGGTCTGATAGCCAAACAGGGCCAGCACAGACAAGGTGTTATTATCCAGAAAGGCTGGCAAGCCGGTGGTCATGGGCTGCACCGTGGCAATGGCAAACAAGCTGGCCCCACGCGCGGCGGCCAGGGCGTATCCGGCAGCCAGCTCAGCGCGTTGCTGGGCAATCAGCGCTGCC
>JADHLK010000090.1 GCA_016780695.1 Alphaproteobacteria bacterium
TGGAAGTTGGCAAGATCGCCGTGCATCGTGGCCCCTGTATGGCCAGCGCGGATATGTTCACCCTGACCATCAGCGGACGCGGCAGCCATGCCGCCATGCCGCACCAGTCAGCTGATCCGGTGCTGGCCGCAGCTGCGATTATCCAGACCTTGCAGATGATTGTCTCGCGCCGCACCGATCCGATGGATCCGGCGGTGGTGTCGGTGACTCAGGTAAATGGCGGCACCGCGCATAATATTATTCCCGATACAGTTTCACTGTGTGGCACGGCGCGGGCTGTTCGGCCTGAAACGCGGGCACGGCTGGAAGCCGATATTGCCGAGATAGCTGCACAGGTGGCCAAGGCCCATGGCTGTAGCGCGGAAATGGTCTGGCGAAAGGGCTACCCGCCAACGGTCAATCATCTGGCGAGTGCGGAACGGGCCGCCGGGGTGGCCGCAACTCTGGTTGGCGATGATCAGCTGGTGATGGATCCGCCGGCCTCTATGGGGGCTGAGGATTTTTCCTTTTTGCTGGGTGCCTGCGAGGGGGCCTATATCTGGCTGGGGGCTGGCCCGGCGGAGGAAGGCCGGATGCTGCATAATACCGGCTATGATTTCAATGATGAGATTTTGCCGCTGGGGGCGAGCTATTGGGCGCAGCTGGTGGAAGCTGAATTGCCGCGCCGCTGATGCTGGTTCTGCTGCGTAATATCCTGTTTGTTGTGCTGCTGGTTTGGGTCGGTGTGCTGATAGGGCGCCGCTTTGGCCAGCCGCTGCTGGGCGGGGCAGCGGCCTTCTTGCTGCTGGCGGTTATTCTTTGGTATTTTTTGGCGGTGCATTAATGTCTGGTTCTGATTATCGTTCTAAATCTGATTCCAAATCTGCTTCTGGTGGGCCTGATTCTGGTCGGCCTGATTCTGGTGGGCCTGCTGCAGCGGGCGGTGGGCGGCTGATCATTCTGGCCCTGCTGCTGGTCGGGCTGGCGGCGTTGCTGGCTGGCGGGTGGATTTGGCAACAGCTGGGCCCGGTTGCCCTGTCTGTGCATGGCTGGCTGGCTATCGCGGCCGGGGTGGCTGGCTCGCTGTTGCTGGGCGGCGGGCTGATGTGGCTCAGCTTTTTTTCAGCCCGTTCCGGCCATGATGATCGGGTGCGCGATCACGATCCCCTGGCCTGATTCCAGCAAGCTCTGGCAGAGCGCTTGACAGACCCGCCCGAATCAGGGCAAGATTTTAGAACAAAACAAGAACAAATAAACTCTAAAGACCCATCAGGAGAGGCCCGGATGGATAGGAAAGCAGCATTTAACGCGCTGAAAAAACAGATTTTATTACCTTTTGATCAGCCTGCGGCCGGGCGGATGGCCTTTGCTGTGGACAGGCTGGATCAGGCTTTGGGGGGCGGTTTGGCCAAGGGGCGGGCGCATCTTGTTACCGGCAGTTTGCTGGATGGGGCGGTAGCCGGGTTTTTGCTGGCTGTGTTGGGCCGTTTGCTGGCTGGGGCCAGTCCGCAGGCCCCGGTCGTTTGCTGTGGTTCGCCGCGCGGGCTGGCTGGTCAGCTTTACGGGCCTGGGCTGGCTCAGCTGGGGTTTGATCCGGCGCGGCTGGTGCTGGTTTGTGAGAGTCATCCGCTGCGTGGCATGGCGGCTGCTGAAGAAGCGCTGGCCTGCCCGGGGGTAGGGGCAGTGATCGCTGATTACGGGATGTTGGCCAGCCGGCCGGATATGTGGCAGAAAGCCGCCCGCCGCTTGCAGCTGGCAGCTGAGCAGGGTGGCACGACAGCTTTTGTAACAGCTGTCAGCGCCCCGGCAGCCGGTTTTGAGACAGGCTGGCAGCTGGCCGCGGCGCGGCTGGACGGGTCCGGCTGGCAGCCTGGCTGGTCGGTTGCATTGCAGCATAGTCGGGGCGGGCGGCCCTGGTCTGGCCTGCTCAGCTGGCAGCCGCACAGCCATCGCTTCACAGATATAAAACAGGCCAGCCCGCACCCGCTGGCCAAGCCAGGCCGGAAGGCGCGCGCCGACCGGCAAGCAGCATGATTGGGCAGCATGAACAGCGAGTCAGAAGACAGCCAGACCCTTGTAGCTGGGCGGCGGGCCGACCGGCAGCTGGTCTGTGTGTATTTGCCGGAATTGGCAGTGCATCAGGCTGGTCGTGCGGCAGGCTGGCCGGATGCGGCGCCTGCTGCCCTCTGGCAGTTACAGCAAAATCGCCAGATTCTGGCCTGTGTTTCCCGGTCAGCTGGCGCAGCTGGCCTGTCTGTCGGTATGCGGCTGGCTGATGCGCGCGCGCTGCTGCCAGAGGCGGTTTTTGCCCCGTTTGATCCGGCGGCTTTGGCTGGTTTGCTGGACAGGTTGGCACGCTGGGCCTGGCGCTATAGCCCGCTGGCAGGAAGTGACCCGGCCGCCAGCCTGTTTTGGATTGAGGCAGGCGGGGCCAGCCATTTGCAAGGTGGGCCAGCGGCGTTGCTGGCAGATTTGGACAACCGTCTGACGGCGGCTGGACTGTCTGGCCATATTGCGATGGCCCCCTGCTATGGGGCGGCCTTTGCGCTGGCCTGTCATGCGGCGCGGCCGGGCCAGCCTATTTGCCTGTCCGGGCCGGATTTTGCCTCTTCTTCTGGTTCTCTTTCTGGTTCTCTTTCTGGCAGGCGGCGGGCACTGATTGCGGCCTTGTCACCGCTGCCGGTGGCTGCCCTGCGGCTGGAGGCGGATATACTGGCTGGTCTGGCACAGGCAGGCTTGCACAAGATTGGCCCTCTGCTTGGCCAGAAACGGGCCAGCCTGACCGTGCGGTTTGGCCCGCAGCTGGTCTGGCGGCGTGATCAGCTGCTGGGTGACCGGGATGAAAGGCTGCAGCCGCTGCCGGTTGAACAACCAGCTTTGGTCAGTCGCAGCTGGGCTGAACCGATTTCCGGGCCAGAGGCGCTGGCACAGATGATAACAGATCTAATCACCGACATGACCGGTTTGATGGCGCGCCGCCAGCTGCAATGTCGGCTGCTGGAAATTGGCTGGCAGCGGGTAGATGGCCAGTGCGGCAGCCAGCATTTTGCCCTGTCCCGCCCGACCCGTGCGGCCAGTTTGCTGAGGCGGCTGACAGCTGATCTGGCCTGTCACATTGATGCCGGGTTCGGGATTGAATATGGCTGGGCGCGGGCTGGGCGGCTATCTTTTGGCTTGCCGGAAAACCTGCAGCTGGACAGGCGGCCCAGCCCGTCCAGCCTGTTGGATGATCTGGTTGATCATCTCAGCGCCCGGCTGGGCAGCGAGAAGATACGCCGCTTGCAGCCGGTCCGGCAATGGCAGCCAGACAAGGCCCAGCAAAGCCTGCCTGCCGCCGCTCTGGATCAACCCCCGCTGTGGGCCTTGCCGGGGCCGGACAGCTTGTCTGCGCCGCGTCCGCTGCGTCTGCTCAGCCCGCCAGAACAGCTGGAGGCAACGGCCCTGTTGCCGGATCATGCTCCGCGCCTGTTGCGCTGGCGGGGCCAGAATTGGGTGGTGCAGCGGGCCAGCGGACCCGAACGCATTGGCCCGCCCTGGTGGCAAACCAGCCAGCCTGCCCGCCGCAGCACTGATTATTACCGGCTGGAGACAGAAAATGGGGCCCGCCTCTGGGTCGGGCGGCATGGTCTGCCGGAAAGGGGTGAGCAGGCCGAGTGGTTCCTGCATGGGTTTTTCGCATGACTGACCTGCCAGATTATTTGCCGCGGGCCGCGCTCGGCTGTATCAGCAATTTCAGCTTTCTGCGCGGGGCCAGCCATCCGCATGAGATGGTGGACGAAGCGGCGCGTCTCGGCTGGAAACAGATAGCGATTGCTGATCTGGGCAGCTGTGCTGGGCTGGTGCGGGCCTGGCAAGCCAGCCGCACAGAGCAGATCAGCCTGATTTGCGGGGCCGTGATCCCGGTGCAGGCCAGCCCGGGGCTGCCACCGCTGCATCTGGCTGTTTATGTGGCCAGCCTGACAGGCTGGCAGTCCTTATGCCGGCTTTTATCAGCGCTGAATATGGCGCAGCCCGGCCGTGCCAGCAACCCGGCCCTGGCGATGCCGGGGGATTTCGCCCGGTTGCGGGCAGATACGCAGCTGATTCTGCACAGCCCGCCGGACCCGGATACTGGCTTTTTTGATCTGGCCAAGCGTCTGACCGGGGTAACCGAAGCGCCGCTGCATATCGGGGCCTGTCTATTGCGCGATGGGTGCGATGAGGCAAGGCTGGCGCGGCTGGCCGATTTTTCCCACCGTTTGGCCGTGCCCTTTGTGGCGCTGGCCGGGGCGCTTTATCACCAGCCTGCCCGCCGCCCGCTGGCAGATGCGCTCACTTGTATCCGCCAAGGGGTGCAGCTGGATAATGCCGGGCTGGTTCTGTCCCGCAATGCAGAGAGGGCGCTGATAAGCCCGGCTGAAATGGCGCGCCGCTGGCAGGGCTGGCCAGAGGCCTTGCAGGCAGCAGATGCGCTGGCGGAAAAATGCTGTTTTCAGCTGGATGAGATTCGCTATCACTATCCAGAAGAGATCACCAGCGGCGGGCGCAGCCCGCAAGAAGAGCTGGAATGGCAGGTCTGGCAAGGGGCGCGCCAGCGCTGGCCCGATGGGCTGCCGCCACAGGTTACAGCCTATATTGAAAAAGAACTGGCGCTGATCGCAAAATTACAGTTTGCCCCGTATTTCCTGACGGTTTTTGATATTGTGCGCTTTGCCCGTTCGCGCCGGATATTATGTCAGGGGCGCGGCTCAGCCGCCAATTCCGCCGTCTGTTATTGCCTTGGCATTACCTCGGTTGATCCGGCCCGCTTTGAGCCCTTGTTCGAACGGTTTGTCAGCGAAGCCCGCGGTGAGCCGCCGGATATTGATGTGGATTTTGAACATGAGCGGCGCGAAGAGGTGATCCAGTATATTTACAGCAAATATGGCCGCCACCGGGCTGGGCTGGCCGCTGCCGTGATCACCTATCGCAGCCGCAGTGCGCTGGTAGAGCTGGCCAAGGCTTTTGGCCTCAGCCGCGATGTCCAGCAAGCCCTGTCTGCCCAAGTCTGGGGGCGGGAAAAGGGCGCCGCAGACAATCTGATTCTGGCTGCCGCCGGGCTGGATACCAGCGATCCGGCCTTGCAGAATTTGCTGAAGCTGGTGCGCCAGCTGCGAGGTTTTCCGCGCCATCTTTCTCAGCATTCCGGCGGTTTTGTGATTGCCCGCGACCGGCTGGATCATCTGTGCGTGATCCGCCCGGCAGCGATGGATGGGCGCTCGATCATTGAATGGGACAAGGATGATCTGGATGCGCTGGGCCTGCTCAAGGTGGATGTGCTGGCGCTTGGTATGCTGAGCTGTCTGCGCCGATGTTTTGATTTGCTGGCCCGCCATTATCACCTTGCCTTGGGGCTGGCCAGCGTGCCGCCGGAGGATCGGGCCGTTTATGATATGCTCTGCCGGGCGGAATCGGTCGGGGTGTTTCAGGTGGAATCGCGTGCCCAGATGGCGATGCTGCCCCGCTTGCAGCCGCGCTGTTTTCATGATCTGGTGGTGCAGGTGGCGATTGTCCGGCCCGGCCCTATTCAGGGTGATATGGTGCATCCCTATTTGCGGCGGCGTGCTGGTCTGGAGCGGGTGGACTATCCATCTGATGCCTTGCGCGGGGTGCTGGAGCGCACGCTGGGCGTGCCGCTGTTCCAGGAACAGGCGATGCGTATCGCCATTGTCGGGGCAGGCTTCAGCGGCTCAGAAGCTGATCAGCTGCGCCGCGCGATGGCCAGCTTTCGTAAAGATGGCCGCATCCATGAATTCCATGACCGGATGATTGAGGGGATGGTAGAGCGCGGCTATGACCGTGATTTTGCCAGCCGCTGTTTTCGCCAGATAGAAGGGTTTGGAACCTATGGGTTTCCAGAATCCCACGCCGCCAGCTTTGCGCTGCTGGTCTATATATCGGCCTATCTGAAATGCCATCATCCGGATGTCTTTATCTGTGCCTTGCTGAACGCCCAGCCGATGGGGTTTTACGGCCCGGCCCAGCTGGTGGCAGAGGC
>JADHLK010000091.1 GCA_016780695.1 Alphaproteobacteria bacterium
ATGAGAGTTCTGGGGCACCTAAGTGGCAAAGAAAAGCCGAAGTGAAGCTGGGCAACAACTGCTTTTGGTCTCTATCGACATAACCCGCTTTTTGTGACACTATCTATTCAGGCATTTAATCACCAACTTGTGCGCCTTGTCACATCAGGTTGTACGCGGTTTTAGTGAGGGATATGGCCGTTATTTTGTTTGCCGATACCTGCTCAAAGAGGCTCGGCCGCAATGACCCGCAAACTCACCCTATTCCTAAATCTCTCAAACGCAATTTTGAAACGCTGTGTATACATTATGTATACACAAAAGTAATATTTAGATGATATTTACCGAAATTAAGAACAGCAACCCTGAAAGCAAAACAGCGCCAAATGGCGCTGTCTGCGGGGCTTCAGGATGGTGGAGCGTGCTGGGATTGAACCAGCGACCCCCACGATGTCAACGTGGTGCTCTCCCGCTGAGCTAACGCTCCCTCCTGATGCGCTTTTTGTTAAGACCAAACGCCTGCCAAGTCAAGCCATCACAGTCTGGTTTCGGCTGGCAAATTAAGGCTGATAAATTAAGGCTGGCCAAGCGAGGCTAGCAAGCCACATAAGCCGAGTCCAAAACAGCCTGCCTTGCCGTCAGGCGGATTTGTCTGTTTGGATTTTTTGCAAAACTGCCCTATCCTTGAGATTATGAATGTCCTGCAGCCAGTAACACCTCAGAAATTACAACTGCCTCCTGTTTGGCAGCCTGCTGGCACAGCCCTGCCAGAGCCGGTGCTGCAGGGCGGCGAGGCACCCCCCGGCCCGCTGGTCATCTCGGTTCCGCATGGCGGGCGAGGCTATCCGGACTGGCTGCGGGGCAGCCCCTTTCTGGCTGGGTTTCGATCACTGGAGGATATTGGCACAGACCTGCTGGCACGGCCGCTGGCCGGGCCAACCCGGCCGGTTATCATCGCCCGCACCAGCCGCGCTCTGGTTGATGTCAATCGCCCGCCAGACGCGCATGACCCGCGCCTTGTAGCCAGCCCGCAGCCGGGACAGGACAGTCCGGCATATCGGGCGGCAGCCGGAACAGACAGGTTCGCCCAGCTTATCCGCGCCGGATACGGGGTAGTCCCAAGGCTGGATGCCCGCCAGCAACCGCTTTATGACAGGTTGCTGGAGGGGGCGGAAATTGACCAGCGGCTGGCGGCAGCACACCAGCCCTATCACCAGCTGCTGGCGGATCAACTGGCAGCAGCCAAGCGGGCCTGCGGGCGGGTGCTGTTGCTCGATATTCATTCCATGCCACCTGCCCGTCCCGGTCAAGAAAGGCTGGCTGATATGGTTTTTGGTGATCTGGACGGGCGCAGCTGTCCGGCGCAAATAACCCGGCTGGTCAGTGAAATCGCCGGTCAGGCCGGCTTTAGCCAGAGCTGGAACAAACCCTATTCAGGCGGCTGGATCACCCGCCATTATTCAGCCGGAAAACAGGCTGTGCCCGTGTTGCAGATTGAGATCAACCGGGCCTTGTATCAGACCGGGCCAAGTGAAATTGACCAGCAGGCGGCTGATCGGATAGCAGATTTTCTGCAGACTGTCTGCCAGCAATGCGAGGCGTTGGCCGACATCCAGCCGGATCTGTTCTCAACCCGGAGCGTAAGGGTTGCTTGATTTACGCAGCACCATGCGCAGCGGCACCCCGGTCAAGCCAAATTCGTCGCGCAACCCGCCGATCAGATAACGCAAATAGGATTCCGGCAGGCCGTTCTGGCTGACAAACAAAGCAAAGGTCGGCGGGCGCGATTTTATCTGGGTCATATAGCGGATGCGCAGACGCCGCCCCTTTACCAGCGGTGGCGGATGGGCTTCCAGCATCCTCTCCAGCCAGCGATTGAGCCGGGCGGTCGCGATACGGCTGGACCAGACAGAATCCATATCCCCAATCGCCGCAAACAGATTGCCGATCCCCTGACTATAGAGTCCGGATATGGGCACCAGCGGCACGCCGCGCAGCTGGGCAAGCGAAGTTTGCAGGCGGTCTCTTATCCGGCGCATGGCCGCCTGTTTATCGGTGACCGCATCCCACATATTGGCTGCGATAACCAGCGCCCGCCCCTCTTCAGCTATATGGCGGGCAATGGCCATATCCTGCTTGTGCAGCGGCTGGCGGGCATCCAGCATCAGCACGCAGACAGCTGCATATTGGATAGCGCGCTGGGCATCTTGAACCATCAGCCATTCCACCCGATCCGAAATGCGGGCATTGCGCCGGATACCAGCCGTATCCACCAGCTCATAATCGCGATCCTGATAATGGAACGGCACCAAAATGGCATCGCGGGTAATACCCGCCTCTGGCCCGGTCAGCAGCCGATCCTCACCCAACAGGCTGTTAATCAGCGTTGATTTCCCCATATTTGGACGGCCCACAACTGCCAAACGTAAAGGCCCGGCAGGCAAGGTTTCTACTTCCTCCTCCTCGCCATCTGCTGCCCCGGTTTCCGGCAAAGCGCCCTCAGCTGGCAAGCTGGTCAGGATTTCCTCCTCCACCTCCTCACCATAAAGGGCCGCCTCCAGACCCAATGCGCGGGCCTGCTCCAGCAGTGCATCATGCAAATCGATCAGCCCCTCGCCATGCTCAGCGGAAATAGGCACTGGCATTCCAAGGCCCAAAGACCAGGCCTCTGCCAGAGCTGTATCGCCCTTTTTACCCTCACATTTATTGGCCAGCAAAATGACCGGCACACCCGCCTTGCGCAGCAAGCCGGCAAAATAGCTGTCATCCGGCAACAACCCGGCCCGCACATCAATCATCATCAGGGTAATATCGGCCTGCTGGACAGCTGCTTCTGTCTGGGCACGCATCCGCGCCTCAAGGCTGCCCTGACGGGCCTGTTCCAGCCCGGCTGTATCAATCAGATGAAAGCGCATCTCAGCCAGCTGGCCAGAGCCGCCGCGCCGGTCACGCGTGACCCCGGGCTGATCATTGACAATCGCGTGGCGGGTTCCGGTCAGCCTGTTAAACAGGGTGGATTTGCCAACATTCGGGCGCCCAACAATGGCCAGCGTAACAGCCATCTCATTGCCATGCCTGCAAGCGGCCCTTGCTATCCAGCAGGATCATCACCTGATCAGCTATTTGCGGGGCGGCCAGTATCTGCCCACCTGCTGACAGCTTCTGGCGCAAGACGCCGGACTCTGCATCATAGGCCAGCAGCATGCCGGATGCGCTGACCAGCCAGACCTGCCCGCCTGCCACAACCGGCCCGGCATAGCGAACAATCTCACCAGCTATCAGCGCGCCAGCCGGCAAAGCCGCAGGCAATTCAGCCACCCATCTGGGGGCTCCGTCTGACAGGCGCAGCGCATAGAGCCGCCCATCCAGCGTGACCAAAAACACAGTCTGGCCAGCCACCCAGGGCATTTCAATAGCCGAAAGCGGCTGTTCCCAGGCCAGCAGCCCGGTGGTCTGATCAAAAGCGGCCAGCCTGCCGGACTGGCTGGCAAACAGGGCCAAACCGCCAGCAGCCACCGGATGGGCGCGAATATCGCCCAATTCTTCAAGCGGGGTGCGCGGATTGAAGCTGGCCAGAGAGTCCGCCCAGACCAGCCCGCCATTGGCCGCTTGATGCGCGGCGATTTCCCCGGCCGCCCCAGCCAGTAACAGCAGATTGCCCGCTTCAGCCGGTGCAGGCGCGCCAAACACCACGGTGGTGACCGGCAAGCCGGCGCGTTGCCAAATCAGGTTGCCATCTGCCAGCGCATAGACAAAAATGCGACCATCCAAATCGGTGACTGCCACCGCCCCGGACGCTAGCAAAGTCGGCCCGCCCCTGAGCGGTACCTGATGTCTGACTGACCAGATCGGCTGGCCATCTGACAGCGCGACGCTGCGCAGGATAACTCCGCCAGCATGGGCGACAACCTGCCTGCCATCTGCTGCCAGACCGCCTGCTATGCCAGGCAGGGGATCATCCAGACGCGGCTCAATTTCAGTTTGCCAGACAGCCGCCCCGGTCTGCAAATCAAAGGCGGACAGGCGGGCATCTGCCCCCACTGCCAGCACCTTGCCAGCACTGATAACCGGCTGGGCCAGCTCAGCCGTAGCGTCTGGCACCCCGGCAATGCGTGCTTCCCACAGCTTTGACGGCTGCTCAGCAAATTCCAGATGCCCGCCGGAATGACCCGCATCAAGGCCCGGATGCCCGGCCATCGTCAGGCTGGCTGGTTCAGGCAACCCGGCCCCCTCGACTGTGGCCGCCTTATCGAGACTGATCTGACCAGTATCCGGTAAAATAGCCTCGCGGCTGCCGGGCAAGATCAATTCCGGCTCAGAGCAAGCCGCGAGCAGGACAAGCAGCACCCCGGCCGCACCCGCTTTCGCGGTATATCTGGGCCAGAGCGTCATTCGTTATTGCCTTGCCCGGCGTTATTGCCTTGCCCGGCCTTATTGCCTTGCCCGGTTTGCAGAATTTGCGCCATATCCGCCGCCCGCCGCCGCAAGGCTGGTGAGACTGTCTCAATATCGGCAATCGACTGCAAAGCCGCCTCGGCTGCCTGCCGGTTGCCAGCCTTCAGATGCAGCCCGGCCAGCGCTTCCAGAGCCAACCCCTGCAGCGGGCTGGGGGACTGGCTAAGCGGGGTAAGCCGGTCAATCAGCTCAGCCGTGCCGGTTGTCTTGGCCGCCCCAACAGACAAGAGCAAAGCCGCCTCGCGGTAAATCCGCTCCAGACCATCCTCTTCGGACAGGGCCAGATAAATGTCTTCTGCCTCTGCCTGCTGGCCATCAGCCAGTAGCAGGGCCGCGCGCCGGAAACGCGCCAGCATCTGATAGCCCTCCGGTACCTCCAAAACGGCCAGCTCGGCTGCCGGATCCTCTGATTGCAGGGCCGTATAAAAAGCGTTGGCAGCTGCTTCAGCGCGTGATTGCTGCCAGCCTTGCCAGACCTGCCGCCCGCCAACGGCCAACACAATCAGCACCGCCAGGGCAATGACATAGCGGCCATAGCGCTTCCACAGGCCAGACATTCGCTCGGCGCGCAGCTCTTCATTAATTTCATCAAAAATATCTGCCATTTTTTTATCCCGGATTTTCTTCCCGCTTCCCTGCCTTAAATCTTTTGGCCCGTATCTTTAGATTTTCTGGCCAGCATCCTTTTTGCTGCCGCTATCCGGCAAAGGGCTTGACCTCGCCGCTCTTGGGCTTCACCATAATCAAAGATGCGGCATTCAGCCAGAGCCTAATTGGCCCGGTCATGCGTTTTTTTAAGCCTTTTGGCAAAAAGGCAGCTGGAAAAGGCTTCTGGCCGGAAAACCGCCGCTCCCCCTGCCGGCCCTGTCTGACCGGGCCGCAGGCAGACGCAAAGACGGAGTTTTGCTGCGCTGATATGAGCCTTATTGACCTGCCCAGAAAAAAAGACAAAACCGCCTATTTCACCCGCGCTGAGCTTTCTGTCATTCTGGCCGCCTATTCAGCACGGGTGGCCAGTGCCGAATGGCGGGACTATGCGCTGGACCACCTGCCCGGTGCAGCCCTGTTCTCGATTTTCCGACACGCCCATGAAACGCCGTTTCTGGTCATTGAAAAGCGCCGTGGCAAAGGCAAGCGCGGGCCGCTGTTTCTGTTGCATGACCGCAAGCGGGTATTGACCCGCTCCAGCCAGCTGAGTGAGCTGGTCAGCTATCTGCAGCGGATGCCGCGGCTGGTGCATGGCTGAGGCCTGGCTGGCAAACCGCAGAGCAAGCCGGGTCGCAAGACAGATCACAAAACGGGTAATAAAAAAGGCCCTAAAACGGGCATCAGACCAGAGAGCAAAACCGGCCTCCCGCTTGGCCTGCTGATTTCCAGTCGCTGGTTTCCGGTCGCTGGTTTCCGGTCGCTGGTTTTCGGTCGCTGGTTTTCGGCTCCCCGATTTTCTGATTTCTGGTTTCCGGGTTTTTGCCTTTGTTGTCTAGCCAATTCCTGCCTGCCTCCAATCTTTCTCCACTCTTT
>JADHLK010000092.1 GCA_016780695.1 Alphaproteobacteria bacterium
CAAAATTACTGTTTCTGGATGAGCCGACTGCCAGCCTTGACTATGAATCCACCCGCTTTGTAGAGGACAGCCTGCAACAGGCGCGCGCCAGCGGCATGGCGATTTTGATGGTCTCGCATAATCGCACGCAGATAAAAAGGCTGGCAGACCGGGTGCTGTTTCTGGCCCGCGGCACGATCACGGATGATGCTCCGGCGGAAGCATTTTTTGCCCAGCCAGAGAGCCGGGTTGCCCAGGACTGGCTGGATTTCGCCTAGGATCGCAGCAAGCTCGCATTGGCATCATAGAGCGGCTGGCCCAGCACCTCAGCTGGCCAGAACTGCCCCAGAATTTCTACCTCCAGCTGGGTGCCGGCAACGGCCAGCTCAGTCGGCAAATAGGCAAGGGCGACCGAACAGCCCACATGATGGGCATAGCCGCCAGAGCTGACAAAGCCGACCGCCGCCTGGTCCTTCATCACCGCCTCATCGCCGGTCACATCAACGCCCTCACTGGCCAGCCGCATCACACAAAGCCGTTTGGCCGGGCCAGATTTGGCTTCTTCCAGCGCCGCCTGCTTGCCACAGAAATCTCGCTGCCAATCAATAAAGCTGTCCAGCCCGGCCTCTGCTGCGGTGAAATCAGGCCGATAATCGGCCCCCCAAACGCCCCAGCCTTTTTCCAGACGCAGGGCCAGCAAGGCCCGCGCGCCATACCATTTCAACCCCAGCTCGCCGCTTGCATCAGCTTCTTCAATCGCCTCCATCAGCCGCAGCTGGTAATGCGGGGCCACGAAAATCTCATAGCCCAGCTCACCGGAAAAAGAGAGCCGCGCAATAAGGGCCGGCACGCCGCCTGCAAAGCTCCGGCGAATATCCCGGAATCTGAAGCTCTCATTGCTGACATCCTCACGGCACAGCCTCGCCAGCAGCGCGCGCGCATTCGGCCCGGACAAGGCAAACCCATGCCAGTCATCTGATACATTGCGATAGCGCACACCAGCTTCCGGCAGATGCATCTCAAACCAGCGCCGATGCATAGTCTGCGCCGTGCCAGAACCAAACAGCATAAAATGCTCCTCCCCCAGACAGGCGACAGTGAAATCACCATACAGCTTGCCCTTTTCTGTCAGCATCGGGGTCAGGGCCAGCCGCCCCAGCCCCGGTATGCGCCCGGCCAACAGCCAGCCAAGATAGGCCCGTGCGCCAGGCCCTTTGAATTCATGCTTGGCGAAATTGGCAATTTCCACCGCCCCGACAGATCGGCGCACCGCTGCCACTTCACCGGCCACATACTCATGTGCGCGGCTGCGCCGGAAGCTCGGCTCCTCAAACGCATCTTCTGGCCCATCCGCAAACCAGAGCGCAGATTCCAGCCCGTGCGCCTCGCCCATCACCGCTCCCTTGGCCAGCAGCCGGTCATAGATAGCGGTGGTTTTCTGCCGCCGCCCCTTGGGCAAGGTCTCATTGGGAAAGGTCATCACAAAACGGCGTTCATAATTTTCTGTGGCCTTGATCGTGCCCCATTGCGGGCTGGCATAATCGCCGAATCTGGCAATATCCATCGCCCAGACATCTATCGAAGGCTCGCCATCGATCATCCATTCTGCCAGACACAGCCCGACCCCTCCCGCCTGGCAAAAGCCTGCCATCACACCGACAGCCACCCAGTAATTGCGCATCCCCGGCACCGGCCCGATCATCGGATTACCATCCGGGCCAAAGGTGAACGGGCCATTAATCATATTCTTGATGCCCGCCCTCTCCAGAGCCGGTATCCTCTCAAAACCCAGCTGCAGCCGCTCAGCGATATTATCCAGACGCGGCTCCAGCAGCTCATGGCCGAAATCCAGCGGCGTTCCGGCAACCGACCAGGGGGTTGCCCGCGGCTCATAGGTGCCCAGCAACATCCCGCCGCGCTCCTGACGGAAATAGATATTGCCCTCATAATCAATACCGGCAGGCAGCCTTTCTTTCCGTTCGGCAATTTCGGGAATATCCTCAGTTATCAGATAGTGATGCTCCATCGGCTGCACCGGCAGATGCAGCCCGGCCAGATGCCCCAGCTCGCGCGCCCACAGCCCGCCAGCATTGACAATCATCTCAGCGTTCACCGTGCCTCTGGGCGTTATCACATCCCAGCTGCCATCGGGACGCTGGTTTGTTTCCAGCACCGGGCAATGGGTCTGATAGCGCGCGCCATGCACCCGCGCTGCCTTGGCATAGGCATAAGTGACCCCGGAGGGATCAATATCGCCATCCAGCGGATCCCACAAAGCCGCAATATAGCGCGAGGCATCAATCAGCGGATGTCGGCGCGCCGCCTCCTCAATAGAGATAAATTCCTGATCCAGCCCCATGGTGCGGGCCTTTGATCGCTCGCGTTTCAGGTAATCATGCCAATCTTCATTAGAGGCAAGATAAAAACCGCCTGTATTGTGCATCCCCACCGAATGGCCGGACAGCTCTTCAATCTCGCGATAGAGATTGATGGTATAGCCCTGCAGGCGGGAAATATTCGGGTCTGAGCTGATTGTGTGAATCTGGCCTGCCGCGTGCCAGCTGGACCCGGAGGTCAGCTCATCGCGTTCCAGCAACAACACATCCTTCCAGCCGAATTTGGCTAGATGAAACAGTATCGAACAGCCAACCACGCCGCCCCCAATGACAACAACACGGGCATGGCTTTGCAGCTTTTCCTCTGTCACGGCCCGCCTCCCCCTGAACCGATTTCCTGTAACCAGAATTGGCCGGGATAGCTGCAAGCGTCTGGCGCAGAAACGCCATCATCAGCCGTTTTCAGGCTAGTCACGCCGGGGCCGGGCTACGCAGGCTTTTGAGGTCAAACTCCGGGTTGGCAATATCCTGCTTTGCCACCGGCTGGCCTTTTTCCATGCAGGCTTTAGCGATCATATAAGCTTGCGGGTCGGAAGCCGATTCAACTGAACAGAGCTGCTCTCCGACAAAGCTCCAGACAGACAGGCTGCCCGGTCGCCGGCCCGCACGGCTGATATAGTCCAGCCCCGCTGTATCCGCAGCTGGCAGCAAGCCAGCAATCTGCAGCTTGACATCATATTGATCTGACCAGAACCAGGGTAATTCGGTCTCTGGCAAGGGCTGGCCGACAATGGCTGCCGCCGCCACCTGACCACTGAACTGGGCATGATGCACTGATTCCAGCCGCAGCGGATAATGGGCGGCGGCATGGGCGACATCACCAATGGCAAAAATCGACACATCCTCAGTCCGGTAATCTGCCGAGACCGGAATACCATTACCCACCTTCAGACCCGCTGCCTCAGCCAGCTCGCTTTCCGGGATCACCCCAATACCGGCCAGTAGCAGATCACACGCCAGCTGGCGGCCATCATCCAGCTCTATCCCGCTTATCCGGCCTGCCTTGCCGATCAGCCCGCTGAGGCCATGGCCCAGAACCAGCTGCACCCCGTGCTGGCGATGCAAATCGGCAAAATAATCTGAAATCAGGGGCGAAGCAACCCGCGCCAACAGCCGCTCGGCCATCTCAATCACGGTGACCTCCAGACCGGCCTTGCGCAGGCTGGCTGCTGCTTCCAGCCCGATATAGCCGCCCCCGGCAACGACTGCCTTTTTGGCCTGCCCCAACGCGCCGCGCAGGGCCCGCGCATCAGCTGCTGTCCGCAAGAGATGCACACCGCCAGCGCCCGCCCCATCCAGCGGCAGCTGGCGCGGCATGGCCCCGGTCGCCAGAACCAGCCAGTCATAGGCCAGCGCGCTGCCATCTGCCAGAGTAATCTGTTTCGCGTTCCGGTCGATTTCGGTCACCGCCAGCCCGTCACGCAGCTCAATATCGAGGGTCTGGAAAAATTCCGGCCGCCGCAAGGCAAAGCCCGCCTCATCAGAGGATTCGGCCTGCAAATACGCTTTCGAAAGAGGCGGGCGCTGAATCGGCAGGCCGGCCTCCCGCTCCACCAGCGTAATCGCCCCGTCATACTCTGCGGCGCGCAATTTTTCGGCACAGGCCAGACCGGCATGGCTGGCCCCAATGATAACAGTCCGTGTCACGCTATCCCCCGGTGATCAAAAACATTGGCAAACAACATTGGCAAAAAGCATTGGCAAAAAGCATTGGCAAAAAGCATTGGCAAAAAGCATTGGTAAAAAAAACTGGGGGAAAATGCTTATGCCAGCAGCGCCGCTATCTGCCCCGGCGAGAGCAGCCAGCTGGTCGCATAATTCGCCTGATATTCAGCCGCGTGCCAGCGCATGATCAAAATCGCCAGCACCGCCAGCCCGGCGAACAGCGCATATTCCACCAGCCGCTTATTGCGCGCTGGCCAGTCCTGTTTTTGCACAAACCGCAGAATCAGCCAGACCAGCCCCCCTGCCAGCAAAAACCCCAACCCGCCGATTAATACTGTATCCTTTCCCATGCCGGCCCTCTTTATCCTGTGCTGCAAAGTTGAATAATGCTGCGCTCAGGATAGAATGGGCCAAGCGGCTTGACCAGCCCTTATCACGGTAATTTTTTATGAGGATAATGATGATAGGAAAATCTGCTTCCCATTTGCGTCAGGTAGGCGAAAGCTGGAGTGAACACAGGCGCTTTGCCTGGTTTTATGCAGGTCAGTGTCTGGCCGCCTCAACCATGGCCCTGATACATGGGCTGGTGCCGGCCTGGTTTGAAACTTCGGCCAGTGACCGGGTGAAAATGCTGGCAGACCCAGATCGGCTGCGGGCGGCTTTTCGCAAGAAACACCCCTAATAATGCGTGTTTCGATGCCTTAAAAAAACATCCTATAAGCGTATTTTTCTGGTTTTTCGGTGAAAAATTTGTCTTTTTTTTCACATTTATTTCAGATGTTTAAGAAAGAAACTGCGGCAAAAGTGACCATCCGACCAAGCCTTTTCTTGCCTGTGAGAAATATTTTGTTAATGTTTCGCTCCTAGGGGGAGGTTTCATTCGGGCAGGCCCGGGTGGAATTAAAAAAAGTAGGACGTTCTGGAACGAGACCTTTTAGGAGTGTCCTATGTCAATCAAATCTGCAATTAGATTTGCCATTCCGACTGTTGTGCTGTCATCAATTCCGGCAGTAGCAATGGCGGAAGCTAACTTGCAATCAGATGATTTTGTGGGCATCAGCTTCTGGCTGATTTCCATGGCGCTGGTTGCGTCAACTGCTTTCTTCTTCCTGGAGACCCAGCGGGTTTCTGCGAAGTGGAAGACTTCACTGGTCGTTTCCGGTCTGGTTACCCTGATCGCAGCCGTGCATTATTTCTATATGCGCGATGTGTGGGTATCCACCGGCGATACACCGACCGTTTATCGCTACATTGACTGGCTGATTACTGTGCCGCTGCTGATGATCGAATTCTATTTGATCCTGCGGGCCATTACAGCTGTGTCAGGCGGCGTTTTCTGGCGGCTGACAATCGGCACGCTGGTGATGCTGATCGGCGGTTATCTGGGTGAGGCCGGCTACATCAATGTAACCGTTGGCTTCATCGTCGGGATGGCAGGCTGGGCCTACATCCTGTATGAAATCTTTGCTGGTGAAGCTGGAAAGGTTGCCGCAGGTGAAGCGCCTGCTTCTGTGCAGTCCGCCTATTCAACCATGCGCTGGATTGTGACCATTGGCTGGGCAATTTACCCGCTGGGTTACTTCTTCGGCTACATGGCTGGCGGTGCTTCCATGGAGAGCCTGAACATCATCTACAACCTGGCAGACGTTCTGAACAAGATCGCATTCGGTGTTATCATCTGGAATGTGGCTGTGACTGAATCAGAAGCCAAGTAAGCAAGCTTTGCGGCCGGGCAGCGGCAGAATTTCTGCTGCCCGGCTGTTTATGTTTCCCGGCTATTTATTTTTCCCGGCTATTTATTTTTTTAAGACATTTTTTGACCATTGCTTTGGCGTGTTACGGCCGCTGTTTTCCGGCCTGTTA
>JADHLK010000093.1 GCA_016780695.1 Alphaproteobacteria bacterium
ACCGTTTTTTCTTTAGGGTCGTAATCCTGCCATTCTATCTGGCAAATTTCACCAAGGCGCATCGCGCTCGACATAGCAAAAAGCATGATATCATTCATAGGGATTGTCGCGGTTCGCATGCTGTTGAAGCATCTTTGAAGTAGTTCCAACTCTTCAGGCGTTGGTCGTCTGTTTCTTTCTTGAGACCGTCCCACGTGACCATCCTTCAGAAACATATCCCGTGCCTGCTTTAGAGGCTCAGATGATAAATTTAGCTCCATCCATTTAGAACCGTGCTCTGAAATTGCGATAATGTAATTGATGTCCATCGCCAGAGTAGGCGGTTTTACAGCTGCGCGAAGTCTTGCTCTTGCAAAATTAACAATGTGATGCCGCTGAAGCTGCGCTGGCAAGTGTCCTAGCTCCCTATCTAGTCGATTTATTACATTCTCTTTTGTCCTACCCAGTCCGCGCTTTGAATGGGCGCATCTCTCGCGATAAGACTCAATAATATCTGAGAAGTTGTATTTTTTTGAGCTGTTAAGAATGCCAGCGCTGTTTCGTTCAATTTTGAGTTCTGTTTCTTTTGCCCAAGTTTCGGCATCTTGCTTAAGCGCAAAAGTCTTGGTCTCTTGATGGTATCGTCTTCTCACCATCGCTTGATAACGAGAGCCGCGTTTTCTAATTGTAGCCATATGATTAAAATTGCTTTAACAGAGGTCTTAAATAGAGTTTAAGCTGACACATTTTTGTCACACCAAGAACATGAAAAAGTGTGACAAACAGTGCCAGAAGGTCAATGGTCTTTCTGTAAAAAAATGGAAAAAGTCAGTAAAAACAAAGCTAAACAGCCCGACAGCATAGACCGGCGCTTATCCGTTGCACCGATGATGGATTGGACAGATCGGCATTGCCGCTATTTTCACCGGCTGTTGGCCCCGCAGGCCCTGCTGTTCACCGAGATGGTAACAGCCGAGGCGATTTTGCACGCCGGGCCGCATCGGTTTTGCCAGCATCATCCGGCTGAGACACCGCTGGCCCTGCAGCTGGGTGGCTCGGAGCCGGACCGGCTGGCGGCGGCGGTGCGCGCGGTTCAGCCCTTTGGCTTTGCCGAGATTAATCTGAATGTCGGCTGCCCGTCGGACCGTGTGCAGTCTGGCCGGTTCGGGGCCTGTCTGATGGCGGAGCCCGGGCTGGTAGCGGACTGCGTGGCGGCCATGCAAGAGGCGGCGAGGGTGCCGGTTTCGGTCAAATGCCGGATTGGCATAGATGATATGGACCCGCAGGCCGGGCTGGATGTGTTTATTGACCAGCTGGCCGAACGCGGCGTGCAAATTTTCTATATCCATGCGCGCAAGGCCTGGCTGAAAGGTCTCAGCCCCAAGGAAAACCGAGAGATTCCGCCGCTTGATTACGGGCGTGTCGCAGCCTTGCGGGCGCGGCGCCCGGATTTGGCGATTTACCTGAATGGCGGGCTGACCGAGAGGCAGCAGATTCACCAACATCTGGCCGGGTTTGACGGGGTGATGATCGGGCGGGCAGCCTATCGAACGCCCTGGTTGCTGGCTGAATTATCAGCTGATTTGCATGGCTGTGAGCTGCCCGGCCGACACCAGATCGCCCATCAGATGGCCGCTTATGCAGACAGGCAAATGGCCGAAGGGGTGCGGCTGCATGATATAACCCGCCATATGCTGGGCCTTTATAGTGGTTTGCGCGGGGCAAAAATCTGGCGGCGTGAGCTGGGCGAAGCTACCCGCGGGGCCGCAGCGGACCCGGCGCTGATAGGGCGGTTGGCGGACTGGCTGGCCGACCAGAATGAGGCGGCAGCCGCCTGAGATTAGACAGCGGCAGAATGGCCAGATTGCGGTTGGCGCGCCTGTTTGCCCAGCTCCAGAAAATGGCGAATATAGGGCTTGTCCGCATCGCTCTGGCGGACTGCGGCATAGAGCTGGCGGGTCAGGCCGGTCGGCCCCAGCGGCTTGGCCAGCAGCTGATCGCTGCGGCCTGCGGTCTCCAGCACCCAGTCCGGCAAGACCGAGATGCCCTTGCCTGAGCCGACCAGCAGCAAAATTACATCAGTCAGCTCTATCTGGCGCACTGCCCGCGGCTCTTGCCCGGCTGGTGTCAGGAACTGGCTGAATATATCCAGCCTCTTGCGTTCCACCGGATAGGTGACCAGCGTTTCCTTGGCAAAATCTTCGGCTGTGATAAAGGGCCGCTCTGCCAGCCGGTGATTTCTGGCACAGATAAAGGTCGGGGCATAGTCGAACAGCCGCTCAAAAATCAATTCTGGCCGGTCTTCCGGGTCCGAGGAAATGACAATATCAACCTCCTGCTCACCCAGCGCCTCCAGACCGCGAAAAGCCAGGCCCGGACGAATATCCACATCCACTTCTGGATAGGCATTGCGAAAAAGGGTCAGCAACGGAAAAAGCCATTCAAAACAGGCATGGCATTCAATCGCGATATGCAGCCGACCGGCCTGCCCGGCACGCAAATGGCTGAATTCTGATTTCAGCGCTTCAATCTCCGGCAGGATCCGGTTGGCCGCGCGCAACAGCCGCATCCCCTCAGCTGACAGCCGCATAGGCCGCGTATTCTTCAAAAACGGATCGACTCCCAGCTGCTCGCGGATGGCCCGAATCTGATGCGACAGGGCCGATTGTGAGAGATGCAGCTGGCGTGCCGCCTCGGCCAGACCGCCTGTCCCATGGATGGCTTCAATCATCCGCAAATGCCTGATTTCAATATTCATCATTCTGCTCCTTATCACAAATCTCATATAGTTTATTATTATTTTGAATTTGATTCAATTAAATCTGTGGCGCATGGTGTGGATTGCTTCTTCCCGCTTTTGTCTAGAGAGGAAACCGGCATGAATGACCCGCAAAATAAAGGGGCCGGCATTTATAAGGCAGGCCTTTATGAAGAGCGCGAGGTGACCGGGCCGCTGCCCCGCCTGTCGCTGGAAATTTTTCCGCCGAAATCGCTGGCGGCGAGTTTTCAGCTGATGGATACGCTGGACAGGCTAGCCCGGTTTGGCCCGCATTTTGTTTCGGTGACGCAAACCGCTGCCCAGCCGCAGGAGGCGGGCAAGCTGGCGCGCTTAACCCAGGAGGCAGCTCTGGCTGTTCGCCAGCGAACCGGTCTTGATATGGCTGTCCATCTCACCTGTGCCAGCTCTGGCAAGGGCGCGATTTTGGAACAGGTAAGAGATTGCCAGGCTGCAGGTATCAACCGCTTTGTGGCGTTGCGCGGGGACCCGCCGGACGGGTCGCAGGGCTTTGCGCCGCTGGCGGGCGGCTTTGCTGATTGCGTTCAGCTGATTGCGGCGTTGGCTGAGGCCGGGGCGACTGATATTTTTGTTGCAGCCTATCCAGAGCCGCACCCGGCCTCGCGCGGGCCGGAGGCAGATATTGACTGGCTGAAACGCAAACAGGATGCCGGGGCAACTGCTGCTATCACCCAGTTTTTCTTTGATCCGGAGGTGTTTTTGCGGCTGCGTGATCGGGCCATCAAGGCCGCTATTACGATACCGATTATTCCGGGTATCCTGCCGATAGAGAATTTCGCCGCAACCTGTCGGTTTGCCCGGAAATGCGGTACCGCTGTTCCGGCCAGCCTGGCCCGGGAATTTGCCCATGCTGAACGCCATCAGCTGGCTGCTGTGCACGCGGTCGTGGTGGCCGTTGATATTTGTGCCCGCCTGATTGCAGAAGGGGTTGCCGACTTGCATTTCTACACGCTGAACAAAGCGGCATTGACGCGCGATGTTTGCCTTGCACTTGGGTATGAACCTGCTAAGACTGAGGCTGAAGCTGCCTGAGGCAAGCTGGGCAGGACAGGAAAAACAGGATGCAGGAAAAGAGCATGGGCCAGACAGCGGGCAAATGGCGTGCGGTGATCGAATATGGGCCGCTGCTGTTGTTTTTTCTGGTCAATTTTGGGGCGGGTCGGCTGGGGCTGGACAAGGTTCTCTGGGCAACCTCGGCGCTGATTGTGGCAACCGTGATAGCGCTGGCCGCCAGCTGGCAGCTGGAAAGGCGCATCCCAAAGATCACCCTGTTTGGCGGGATAGCGGTCGCGCTGTTTGGCGGGCTAACCATTGCCTTTGATGATCCGATTTTTATTAAGGTCAAGCCGACCATTATATCCGCTTTGATAGCCGCCATTCTGGTGGCTGGCCAGCTGCTGGGCCGCAATCCGTTAAAGGCGATGCTGGATGGCCAGATGCAGCTGACCGATCAGGGCTGGCGTCTGTTTGGCTGGCTCTGGGCGGTGATGTTCACCGTGCAGGCTCTGGCCAATGAGGTGGCCCGCCGGTTGTTGAGCTTTGATGGCTGGGTGAGTTTCAAGGTTTTCGGGCTGCTCGGCATTTCCTTGCTGTTTGCGGTTCTGTCAGTGCCGGTAATTCACCGGCACGCGCTGGATAAGGGACAAAATGGCGAGGCCGGTGGTGACCGGCCGACCTGAAACTGGCCTGAAACTGGCCTGATCTGGCAGAAGGGGTCGCCCTGATGCAAAAATCAGTCGTCATGCGGGGATGCGCAACGGTCAGAATCATCCAAGGATAAAGCAATTCCAACCCTTGAAGGAGATCAAAAATGGCTGATGAAGAAGATATCATCCTGGCTGAGCTCGATGATGATGAGCTGGTGCAGCAGATGCATGATGATCTCTATGACGGGATGCAAGAAGAGATCGTTGAAGGGGTGAATATCCTGTTGTCACGCGGCTGGGCCCCCTATGATGTGCTGACCAAGGCGCTGGTTGAGGGGATGACCATTGTCGGCATTGATTTCCGCGATGGGATCCTGTTTGTGCCAGAAGTTCTGATGGCGGCCAATGCGATGAAAGCCGGTATGGGGGTGTTGCGCCCGCTGCTGGCTGAAACCGGCGCGCCGCGAGTGGGCAAGGTGGTGATCGGCACGGTCAAGGGCGATATTCACGATATTGGTAAAAATCTGGTCTCCATGATGCTGGAAGGAGCCGGTTTTGAAGTGATTGATCTGGGCATCAATAACCCGGTGGAAAATTATCTGGCCGCTCTGGAAGAACATCAGCCTGATATTCTGGGTATGTCCGCGCTGCTGACCACAACCATGCCCTATATGAAAGTGGTTATTGATGCGATGGTCGAAAAAGGCATCCGGGAGGAGTATGCGGTGCTGGTCGGCGGGGCGCCGTTGAATGAGGCTTTTGCCAATTCGGTCGGGGCGGATTCCTATTGCCGGGATGCTGCTGTTGCCGTGGAAACTGCCAAGGAAATCATGGCTATAAGAATGGCAGGCCAAAAGGCTGGGTAGGCCGCCCGTTCGCGGGTCAGCTAGACAGGAAAGCATCCGATTATCTGATGGCGCAAATCCGACTTCTCTATTGGCGGGATATTCCGGCCCAAATCGTGGCAGAGACGGGCCGCGGGCGGGATCGCAAACAGGCTAAAATTGAATTGCCGCGCCGTTTTGCGCTGGCCATTGATGAGGCAGCGATGCGCGGGGATGCCGCCTCTACAGATGATTATCTGGCCGATTGGCGGCGCGGTGAGGCGCAGCCCTGTTCAGAGGATTTACCAGCTGAGGCCGCCCGGCTGGCCGCTGAAACTGAGGCGGCTTGGCCTGCTGAACGGGTGGCAGAGCTGGTCGCCAATGGCGGGTTCGAGCCGCAGCGTCCGGCGTGACCCGGTTTCGGCAGGCATCCGGCAGGTAACCTGCTGCTGGTCTGGCTGGCCTGCTTATGTCGTATTATGAAGGTTGCAGGGCGGGCTTGGGCAACCCGTAACGGCCTGCTGGCTATAGCTAGTGAGGGGCCCGCAAGCAAGGCGGCTGGACGAACAGTGCGCGGAGGCCGCCAGGGTCGGGGCTGGAAACCATTGTCAGGAGCAAAAGAATGGGTATCGCTGTTGAACATCTGCAATCTGCCA
>JADHLK010000094.1 GCA_016780695.1 Alphaproteobacteria bacterium
GCCAGACCCTGGCACTGGATGAAAAGCTTTAGCAGGCTCTCCGGCTGTTACGGCATCAAGCCGCCGCCATTGACATGGAGAATTTGACCCGTGACCCGGCGGGCCTTGTCAGACAGCAGAAACAGGGCCATATCGGCAATATCGGACGGTTCGGTCTTGCCCGCCAGCGGCAGGGTCTGCCAAAGCCGGTCCATATCCTTATCGGAAAATTCGCCGCGCGGCTGATCCGTATCCACCAGACCCGGGGCGATGACATTGGCGCGGATATTGTGAGGGGCCAATTCAAGGGCTGCTGATTTGGTCAGGCCGAACAAGCCGCTTTTGCTGGCACTATAATGCGCCCCGTTCACCGCCCCTTTCAGGGCCGCACCTGACGACAAGGTCAGGATTGAGCCGCCGCCCCCCTTAGCTATCATCTTCCGTGCCACCGCCTGCAGAATAAAAAAACAACCGGTCAGATTAACGCCCAGAACCTGGTCCCATTCTGCTTCCGTCATCTCCAGCAGCGCCACCCTCGGATAGATGGCAGCATTGCTGACCAGATAATCCACCCCGCCAAATTCATCAGCCAGATCAGCCAGCCTTTCGGCTTCCTGCCGGTTGGCAATATTGGCCTGAACGGCTTTCGCCTGAACGCCTTTTTCTGTTGCCTCGCGAACCAGAGCTGAGACCGTGCTGTCATCATCCAGAAAATTCATCACCACATTGATGTTTGCCTCGATCAGGGCTTTGGCAATGGCCGCGCCAATTCCTTTTTGAGCGCCTGTTACTAAAGCGGTTTTGTGTTTTTCCATCTTGGTCAGTCCCCTGTTCTGCCTGATTTTGCTGAAGGTGGTTCTCACCTACCTTTTAGAAAACCGCATTATTTTCAGATTTGCCGTCTGCGACTTATGCAAAATGATGTTTTTTTTCTGAATAGCATGGTTTTTTGACAGCCAAACAGATATTGTTGTCACAGTATTTATTGCTTAAAGTAATTTATGGTTAATATCTGTCAATGGCAAGCAGGCCCTTCAGCTGACCGGCCAGCCACAGTGCAGCGGTAACGGGAAGCGCGGCAGGATGCCGGACATCGTTTCTGTTTCAGCCCGACCTGTTCGGGCAAAGATACTATCGGGAGGGTCACCATCAATGCGCTTTGAGGGACGCGTATGGTTGCTGGGAGACGGGGTGGACACGGATGTTCTGGCACCAGGGGCCTATATGCGCCTGCCGCCTGCTGAGTTGGCCAGCCATTGTCTGGAAGCGGTGCGCCCTGATTTTGCGGGCTCTGTCCAGCCGGGTGATATGATTCTGGCTGGCCGCGGCTTTGGCGTGGGGTCCTCACGCGAGCAGGCGGTAGAATCTCTCAAGCATCTGGGGATCACAGCCGTTATCGCCCGGTCTTTTGGCGGTATTTTTCAGCGCAATGCCTTTAATTTCGGCCTCGCCTGCCTTAGCTGCCCGGAACTAGACACCTCCTCCATGACTGAGTTGGAGCGGGCCAGCCTTGATCTGGCAACCGGCCAGCTGATGGCGGGCGGGCGCGACTGGCATTGTGAGCAGTTGCCTGATTTCCTGCTGGAGATGATCGCCGATGGCGGGCTGATCCCACATTTGAAAAAACAACCTGAAACAAAGGTGAGTGCATGATGGGCAAGGCAGAGCTATTGCTGTCCCGGTTAAAGGACGATAGCCGCGGCGCGCTGTTGGCTCCGGGCGTGTTTGACGGGCTATCAGCGATGATGGCGGAAAAGGCCGGGGCAGAAGCGCTGTATCTGTCCGGGGCCTCTTTTGCCTATACCCGCTTTGGCCGCCCGGATATTGGTCTGGTCTCCATGTCTGAGATGGCAGAGAATATCGCGGCCATTTCGGATCGGGTGGCCCTGCCGCTGATCGTGGATGCCGATACCGGCTTTGGCAATGCGCTGAATGTCAAGCGCACCGCACGCGTTTTTGCCCGTGCCGGGGCTGCCGCTATCCAGCTGGAAGACCAAACACTGCCGAAACGCTGTGGGCATCTGGCAGGCAAGACACTGGTCAGCACTGAGGAAATGGTTGGCAAGATAAAAGCAGCCAAGGATGAGCTGGCGGACGGGCGTTGTCTTGTCATTGCCCGCACCGATGCGATAGCCATAGAGGGGTTTGAAGCAGCGCTGCGGCGCGCTGAAGCCTTTGTCGAGGCCGGCGCAGATATCCTGTTTGTTGAAGCCCCGCCGGATGAACAGGCGATGCAAGCCATCACCGAACAATTTTCTGCCCGCCTGCCGCTGCTGGCCAATATGGTTGAAGGCGGCAAGACGCCGCTGCTGGGGCTGGATGAGCTGGGCGCGCTGGGCTTTCGGCTGGTGATTTATCCGGGGGCTTTTGTGCGGGCGCTGACCTTTATGGGCAATCAGTTTTATGCTGATCTGATGGCCTCTGGCGGCACCGCCGGATGGCAGGACAAGATGCTTGATCTGGTCGGGCTGAACCAGCTGCTCGGCACCGATGATATATTGGAAGATGGAAAAAAATATGATCCGGAGGCACAGGATTAATGGCTAAGTCTGAGACAAAAAAAGCGGGCGGTTCCAATGCAACCAGTTCCGGGGTGAGCCCGGTCGTTCTGGCAGTATTGCGTGGACGGTTAGAGCAAATCGCTGACGAGATGGATGCGACCCTGTTTCGCAGTGCTTTTAACCCGATCATTGCAGAGGCCCATGATGCCTCGCACGGGCTCTATGATGCCAAGACGGGCGATACGCTGGTGCAGGGCAAGGAGGGGCTGCCGGTCTTTGTCGGCGTGATGGCCTTTGCGGTGAAATTTGTTATCGATAAGACCGTGGACAACCCGCCTGAAGAAGGCGATGTTTATATTTTCAATGACCCTTATGAAGGCGGCACCCATCTGTCGGACTTCAAGCTGGTGCGGCCAGTTTTCCGCAATGGTCAGATTTTCTGCTGGCTGGCCTCGGTCGGGCATTGGCATGATGTAGGCGGCAATGTGCCGGGCAATTATAATCCGGTCGCCACCGAGAGCTTTGCCGAAGGGGTGCATATCCCGCCAGTCAAGCTGTTCAGGAAAGGCCAGCTGCAGACCGATATTCTGGATATTCTGCAGACCAATTCGCGCCTGCCGCTGTCTGTCTATGGGGATTTGAACGCCCAAATCAGCGCGCTGGAGCTGGGCGAGGCGCGGCTTTTTGCACTGCTGGATGAATATGGCGATGATACGGTCGCGGCGGTTTTTGCTGAATTGCGGGCGCGCGCGCATCTGCAAATGGAAAATCATATAGAGGCTATTGAGGATGGCACGGTCAGCGCAACCGACTGGCTGGATAATGACGGGATCAGCGATGAAGCCCTGCCGGTGGCTGTGGATGTCAGCATCAAGGGCAGGAAGATGATTCTGGATTTCAGCCGCTCGGCTGGCAGTGTCGCCGGGCCGGTCAATATTTCGCGATCGACTGCGATAGCTGCCTGTTATGTAGCGCTCAAGCATCTGTTCCCTGATGTGCCGGCCAATGCCGGGGTGCTGGATCCGGTGGAGATTGTGATACCGGAGGAGTCTCTGCTTTCCGCCCGCCCGCCGCGGCCGGTCGGCGGCTATACTGAGACAATTCTGCGGATTATTGATGTGATTTTTACCGCCATTGGCCAGATCGATCCGGCTCGCGCGCTGGCCAATGCCTATGGCACGATTAACGCGCTGTCGCTGGCCGGGCATCGCCAGGATGGCAGCCGCTGGGTGATGTTCTCCTTTTTTGGAGGCGGCCATGGCGGACATAGTGAGGGGGACGGGCTGAGCCACGGCAACGCCCCGATTTCCATGGCCACCATTCCGCCGCTGGAGATTCTGGAATCCGCCTATCCGGTGGCCTTTCGCAAATGGGCCCTGCGGGCAGATTCAGGCGGGGCCGGAGCACAGCGGGGCGGGCTGGGCGCGATCTATCAGATAGAGATTTTGAGCGATGGGGCAGATGGCTTTTTCTTTGGTGAGCGGGGCCGTCATGCGCCAAACGGCGTTGGGGCTGGCCAGAAGGCCGCTTTCAGCCGCTTCTCCTGGCAGGCTGAAAAAGGGGCACAAGCCGCCTTGCCGGAAATGACTTCGAAAAAAGTCGGCATCAAACTGGCGAAAGGCGGCTCAGTGCTGCTGGAAACGCCGGGCGGCGGCGGCTATGGCGATCCGCTGGACAGGTCGGCAGACCAGGTGATGGATGATCTGCGTCTTGGCTATATTTCAGCGGAAAAAGCCGCCAGTGATTATGGGTTGGTGCTGGATGCCGGGGGCGGGCTGGATGCGCCGGCAACTGAAAAACAGCGCACGAAAATTCGCCAGAGCCGCTAGGCACGAGCTGGTAAGAAGGGTAGTTGACCAATGACAGTTTCAGCAAATTCAGATAGCAAGGCCCGCTATATTATCGGCATTGATGTCGGCGGAACCTTTACCGACTTGTTCTTTGTGGACAGGCAAACCGGGGCTGCCTTTACCGGCAAGCTGCCCAGCACGGTTGAGGATCAATCCATTGGCCTGGTTGAGGGGATCAGCCGCCAGCTGGATGATTTCGCCGATATTGACACGATTGTGCATGGCACAACTGTTGGCACCAACGCGCTATTGGAACGCAAGGGCACCCGCACCGGCCTGATTACCACGGCCGGTTTTGAGGATGTGCTGGAAATGCGGCGGCGCGACCGGCCCCATACTTGGGGCCTGCGGGGTGGCTATCAGCCGGTGATCAGCCGTGATCTGCGCCTCGGTGTGGCTGAACGGACGCTGGCAGATGGCAAGATTGAAACAGAGCTGGATGGTGAGGCGGTGAAGCAGGCAGCCCGGCAGCTGCTGGAAGCTGGCTGTGAGGGAGTCTGCATCGCCTTTATCAACGCCTATGCGAATGGCGCGAATGAACAGGCGGCGGCTGAGATTGTGCGCCAAATCTGGCCCAATGATCATGTGACTGTCTCCTCCGACATTTTGCCTGAAATACGCGAATTTGAGCGCGTTTCAACAGCTGTGCTCAATGCCTATCTGCAGCCGCGCATGGCCCATTATCTGAACCGTCTGGATAGTCAGGCGCGCGGGCGCGATTTCGCCGGTGATATTCTGATTGTCCAGTCAAATGGCGGTGTGATGAGCATTGACTCAGCGGCCAGCCAGCCGGTTCGCACTGCCTTGTCCGGCCCGGCTGCCGGGGTGATCGCGGCCAGCTTTATCGGCCAGTCCGCCGGATTTGACAATCTCATCACCTGCGATATGGGCGGAACCAGCTTTGATGTATCGGTGATTGCCGAAGGCCGGTCCGCGCTGGCGGCCCAGAGTTCCATTGATTTCGGCATGGTGGTTCGCACCCCGATGATTGAGATCACCACAATCGGGGCGGGCGGCGGCTCTATTGCCTGGATTGACGGGGCAGGTCTGTTGCAAATCGGCCCGCAATCTGCCGGGTCCAACCCGGGGCCGGTCTGCTATGGGCTGGGCAATACGGAGCCGACTGTGACAGATGCCAATCTGCTGCTTGGCCGGATCAATGCGGACAAGCCCATCGGCGGCAAGCTGGACAGGCTGGATGTGGAGGCGGCGAGACAGGCTATCAAGCAGAAAATTGCTGACCCGCTCGGCATTACCGAAATGGAGGCAGCCGAAGCGATTATTCAGGTTGCCAATGCCCGCATGGCCGGGGCTATCCGCATTGTCTCTATTGAGCGCGGACATGATCCAGCTAAATTCGCTGCTATGCCTTTTGGTGGCGGCGGGGCCTTGCATATAGGCGCACTGATAAGAGAGGTGGGGCTGAAATCCGGGCTGGTGCCGCGTTATCCGGGAGTGACCAGCGCGCTGGGCTGTGTCATTGCTGATATGCGCCATGATGCGGTGCGCACGGTTAACCAGATGCTCGCCCAGCTGGATGAGGCGCAGCTGGCGGAATGGGC
>JADHLK010000095.1 GCA_016780695.1 Alphaproteobacteria bacterium
ACGGGCCGACCAATGAGGAGCAGGTAACCGATATTTGCCGCACCCATATTCGTTCCTATCGCCAATTGCCGGTCAATCTCTATCATATCCAGTGGAAATTCCGCGATGAGGTGCGCCCGCGCTTCGGGGTGATGCGGGGGCGCGAATTTCTGATGAAAGATGCCTACAGCTTTGATCTGAGCAAGGAGGCAGCGCGCACCGCCTATAACAAGATGTTTGTGGCCTATCTCAGAACCTTTGCACGGCTGGGGCTGACCGCGATTCCAATGGAGGCGGATACCGGCCCTATTGGCGGTGATATGAGCCACGAATTCATCATTCTGGCGGATACCGGCGAATCAGGCGTGTTTTTTCATAAAGACTGGCTGGAAAAGGATATGGTCACCGAACTTGACTATGCCAGCGATTTGCAGCCGGTGGTGGATAAATTCACCGCGCTTTATGCCAAGACTGATGAAAAGCACCAGCCAGATGACTGTCCGGTGCCACCGCAGGATTTGCTGGAAAAGCGCGGTATTGAAGTCGGTCATATTTTCTATTTTGGCACCAAATATTCTGCTCCGATGGGGGCCAGCGTTATCGGCCCGGATGGGGAAAAAACCGATTTGCATATGGGCTCTTACGGAATCGGCGTATCGCGGCTAGCTGGCGGCATTATCGAAGCCAGCCATGATGATCGCGGCATTATCTGGCCTGCAGAAGTGGCCCCGTTTGATGTTGCGCTGGTCAATCTGAAGCCCGGCAATGATCAGGCGGATGCGGTATGCCAGACGCTCTATCAAGCGGGCCGGGCTGCCGGATTTGATATGTTGCTGGATGATACAGCCGAAAGCCCCGGGGCCAAGCTGGCAGTGATGGATTTGATCGGCGTGCCTTGGCAGATCATTGCCGGGCCGCGCGGGTTGGCTGGCGGAACGGTTGAGCTGAAAAACCGCCGCAGCGGTGAGATTGCCCAAATCTCGCCTGAATCTGCTGCCAGCCTCTTGGCACAGGGCAAGCCGCTGGACCCGCAATAAAACGGGCAGCAATGCCTGCAGGACAGACAAAAACAAAAAAAGGCCAGATAACTCATGTTTTTAAGCCCGGTAGAGAGTTTGCTTGCCCTGCGCTATGTGCGGGCGCGCCGTTCAGAGGGCTTTATCTCAGTCATTGCCTGGTTTTCGCTGGCCGGTATTATGCTGGGGGTGGCGACGCTGATCATTGTGATGAGCGTGATGAATGGCTTTCGGGCTGAGTTGATCAACCGGATTTTGGGTCTGAACGGGCATTTGGCTATCTATTCGGCTGAGGCTGGCGGGCTGGAAAATTACAATGAGCTGGCCGTCCGGCTGATCGAATTGCCAACCATCATCGCTGCCACACCCCAGATTGAAGGCCAGGTGATGGTCTCAACGGACAGCCAGAATATCGGGGCGGTGGTGCGCGGTGTCTTCTGGTCTGATTTGGCAGCCCGCGCTCCGCTTTGGAAAAGCCTTGATGAGCAAGCGATAGAGGCGTTTCGAGAGGACCGCGCCGTGCTTATCGGCAAGACCATGGCGTTTAAGCTGGGCTTGCAGGTTGGCGATCGACTGACTTTGCTGGCCCCGCGCGGGCGCGCTACGGCGGTGGGAACGCTGCCTGTGCGGCGGGCGGTGCGGATTGGCGGCATTTTTGATGTGGGAATGTATGAGTATGATTCCAGCTTTGTCTTTATGCCGCTGGAAGAGGCACAAGGGTTTTTCGGCTATGGAGAGGCAGTGACCGGCCTGGAGCTGTATTCCTCAAACCCCCTCGGTATCGCCGAGCTGGGCGGCCAGGTGGCCGAGCTGGCCGGGCCGGGCAAGCGGGTTTTTGACTGGCGTGACCGCAATTCCAGCTTCCTGAACGCGCTGGAAGTAGAGCGCAATGTGATGTTTTTAATCCTGACGCTGATCATTCTGGTGGCGGCTTTCAATATTATCAGCTCAATGATCATGCTGGTGCGGTCCAAACATTCTGATATTGCCGTCCTGCGCACCATGGGGGCCAGCCGCGGGCTGGTTCTGCGGGTGTTTTTTATGACCGGGGCGATGATCGGGCTGGTCGGCACAGCGGTTGGAACTATTTTGGGGCTGCTTTTTTGCTGGAATATCGAGACGATTCGGCGCTGGCTGGAATCCCTGTCCGGGACTGAGCTGTTTTCGGCAGAAATATATTTTCTGACAAAATTGCCAGCGAAGGTGGATTCGGTTGAGGTGCTGATGGTGATCGCGATGGCTATCAGCCTGTCGCTGCTGGCCTCGCTCTATCCGGCCTGGCGGGCGGCTGGCATCGCCCCGGCTGAGGTGTTGCGTTATGAATGAGACCGGGCTGGCCTTGCGGCTGCATGACATCCATCGCCAATTCACCCAGGCCGACCGGGTGATAGAGGTGTTGCGCGGGGCCTCGCTGGAATTGCAGGCCGGGCAGATGACGGCGCTGGTTGGCCCGTCCGGGGCAGGCAAGACGACCTTGCTGAATATTGCCGGGTTGTTAGAGCCTGCGGATAGCGGCAAGGTTGAGATAGGCGGCACAGATATCGCGGCCCTGTCTGAAGCCGGGCGCACCCGCCTGCGCCGCCGGGAAATAGGCTTTGTCTTTCAGTTTCATCGCCTGTTGCCGGAATTCAGCGCGCTGGAGAATATTATTATTCCGCAAATGATTAACGGGCTTGGCCGCTCAGAGGCGGGGGCGCGGGCCAGCCAGCTGCTGTCCATGGTGGGGCTGTCCGAGCGCGCCCATCAGCGCCCGGGACAATTATCCGGCGGTGAGCAGCAGCGCGTTGCCATTGCCCGGTCAGTGGCCAATGCCCCGTCTGTTCTGTTGGCCGATGAGCCGACGGGTAATCTGGACCCCAAGACAGCAGCTTCAGTCTTTGAAGCGTTGCAGCAAATTGTTCGCGGCACCGGGACCGCAGCTTTGATTGTAACCCATAATATGCAGATGGCCGCCCGCATGGATGTGATTTTGGAAATGGCTAACGGGCAGGTAAAAAGCGGGATGGCCCCGGCATGATCAGCGGATTTGTTCATCTGCGCGTGCATACCGCCTATTCGCTGTCAGAATCGACTTTGCGGATAAAAAAGCTGGCTGAACTGGCCCAGCAGGACCACCAGCCGGCCCTTGCCATGACCGACAGCTTTAACCTGTTTGGCGGTTATGAATTCTCCAAAACCATGTCGCAATCAGGCATCCAGCCAATTATCGGCGTGAGTGTCTCGCTAAGCGATACACAAGGGGTGGGGAATGTCGCGCTGCTGGCGATGAGCGAGACAGGCTATCAAAATCTCAGCCATCTGGTGTCTGATGCGCTAATGGAAGCTGAGCCGGGTACGGCCCCCTCTATCAGCCTGGGGCAGCTGTCCAGCAAGGCTACTGATCTTATCTTGCTCAGCGGCGGGGCGCTGGATGGATTTATTGCCGGGCCAGCCGCCCGCCATCAGCCAGATATGGCCAAAAGCCGTGCAGCCAGCCTGTTTGAGCTGTTTGGCGACCGGCTCTATATCGAATTGCAACGCCATGGTCTGGAAGCCGAGATAATCGCTGAGCCGCTATTGCTGGAAATTGCTGATGCGACCGGCTGCCCTTTGGTTGCCACAAATGACTGTCATTTTGAGACCGCAGAGATGCATATCCCGCAATCTGTCCTGTGCTGTATTGCCCAGTCGGAGCGGCTGGCGGCTGCAGAAAAGCTGGTGCATACTCCGCATCATAGCTTTAAGACTGCAGCACAAATGGCAGAAATATTTGCTGATATTCCAGAATCTATTGAGAATACCCTGCATATTGCCCGGCGCTGTGCGGTGCGGGTAGAGGACCGGGATCCTATCCTGCCGCCCTTTGCTGGAGAGGCCGGGCGCAGCACCGAAGAAGAGCTGCGCTTTCAGGCGGAAGGCGGGCTGAAACGGCGGCTGGCAGAGGTTGCGGCCGCCCCGGATTATTCCGAACAGGCTTATCGTGACCGGCTGGATTATGAGCTGGGCGTCATCAATGCAATGGGCTTTGCCGGCTATTTTCTGATCGTGGCAGATTTTATTGGTTGGGCCAAGGACCGGGATATTCCGGTTGGTCCGGGGCGCGGCTCCGGGGCCGGGTCGGTGGTTGCCTGGGCCTTGCGTATTACCGATTTGGACCCGCTGCGCTGGGGCCTGTTATTTGAACGGTTCCTCAATCCGGAACGCGTCTCAATGCCAGATTTTGACATTGATTTCTGTCAGGACAGGCGCGAGGAGGTGATCAGCTTCGTGCAGCAGAAATATGGCCGTGACAAGGTGGCTCAGATTATCACCTTTGGCACGCTGCAGGCGCGCGCCGCTATCCGGGATGTCGGGCGGGTGTTGGATATGCCCTATGGCCAGGTGGATCGGATTGCCAAAATGATTCCGCAAAACCCGGCTAATCCGGTCTCTATCAGCCAGGCTCTGGAGAGCGAGCCGGAGTTGAAAACCCTGTATCGCGAAGATGAACAGGTTGGCCAGCTGGTGGATACCGCCCTGCGGCTGGAAGGGCTATACAGGCATACCTCCACCCATGCGGCCGGGCTGGTGATAGGGGACAGGCCGCTGCCGGATCTGGTGCCCATCTACCGGGATCCGCGCTCAGATATGCCGGTGACCCAATTTAACATGAAGCATGTGGAACAGGTGGGGCTGGTCAAGTTTGACTTTCTGGGGCTAAAGACGCTGACCGTTATCCAAAAGGCTGTCGATTTGCTGGCTGAGCAAGGCCAGCAGATTGATATGGATCGCATTCCCTTGGATGACGCAAAGACCTATGAGATGCTTGCAGGGGGGGATACGGTTGGCGTGTTTCAGCTGGAATCCAGCGGTATGCGAGAGGTGCTGCGTGGGCTGAAACCTGACCGGTTTGAGGATATTATCGCGGTGGTGGCACTTTACCGGCCGGGGCCAATGGATAATATCCCGACCTATATAGCCCGCAAGCATGGCCGCGAGGCGGTCTCTTATATGCATCCCGGGCTGGAGCCTATTTTGGCGGAAACCTATGGGATCATGATCTATCAAGAGCAGGTGCAGCAGGCGGCCCGCGATCTGGCAGGCTATACGCTGGGCGGGGCAGATATTTTGCGGCGCGCAATGGGCAAGAAGATTAAGGCCGAGATGGATGCCCAGCGTGCCACCTTTGTCGAAGGGGCCGCAGGCAATCAGATTAATGGCCAGCTGGCCTCTGATATTTTTGACCAGATAGCCGCCTTTGCCGGCTATGGTTTCAATAAATCGCACGCGGCGGCCTATGCGCTGGTCAGCTATCAGACCGCCTGGCTGAAGGCCAATCATCCGGTAGAATTCATGGCTGCTTCAATGAGTCTGGATGCCGGAAATACCGACAAGCTGGCCCAGTTTGTGCAGGATTGCAAAGCCCATTCCATCCCGGTTCTGCCCCCTTGCGTGAACCAGTCCGGCCCCTCTTTCGGGGTGCAGCAGACAGGCGGGCCAGAGGGACAGCCAGCCATGGCGGTGCGCTATGCGCTGGGGGCTATACGCAATGTCGGGGCGGAGGCGATGCGTGGCCTTTGTTTGGCCAGACAGGAGGGTCAGCCGTTTCAGGATTTGGATGATTTTGCCAGCCGCCTACCCAAGGAAGTAGCCAATAAAAGACAGATGGAAAATCTGATCAAGGCGGGCGCGCTGGATTGTCTGGAGGGTAACAGGCGCAAATTGCATGATCAGCTGGACCGGATTTTGGGGCATGCTGATATGCTGCGCCGGGAAGCGGCCTCGGATCAGACCAGCCTTTTTGGTGAGGCCGAGGATTCGGCGGTAAATAAGCTGACCCTCGATGATCTGCCTGATTGGGGAAAGCTGGACAGGCTGGGG
>JADHLK010000096.1 GCA_016780695.1 Alphaproteobacteria bacterium
CAAGATTGTGAAAAGCGGCAAAATCACAGGCGCGCGGCGTATCATCCAGCAAGAATTTTCCGCTGCTGGCAGCCAGAATCCGCTGCAAATCATCAAAGCGGGACTTCAGGAAGCGCAGCGTTTTCTTGCGCATTTCGATAAAATCCTCACCAGTGGCAAAATTCACTGTCGGGTTCAGCGGGGCCACCATTTCCTGAGCCCCGATAAGGATTGCTTCGGCCCGGGCGGCGGCAACCGGGTCTGGCAGACGCAAGCCAGCCCGCGCTTCCAGATAATTCAAAATAGCCACCGACTGGACGATCTCATGCCTGTCATCCACCACCAGCAGAGGCAGTTTTTTGAACATAAGCTCTGGCTTCACCGCGGCCCATTCTCTGCCAAAATACTCCCAGGCCATCACATATTCATACTCTATCCCGGCATAGCGCATCAGCATTTGCGGGGCCTCAGCCAGCGCCTGCATTTTGAAATAGACCAGCTTCAGGGACATGGCTTGCTCCTTTTGAAAATACCAATAAAGCACCCGCTGCTATAGCCTACCGGTAAAAATAACGGCTCGGCAAGCCAGACAGCGTAACAATTCCGCCCGGCTTGTGCTGAGGCTGACCATGAGGCAAAGTGTCTCTGGCACAAACGGGGGGAAAGCGATGATACGCATCGGCAAGCCAGCAGGCACAAAAGACAGCAGGCCCAATATTGTCTTGATCATGTCAGATAACCAATCGGCTGATTTTTTGGGCAGCTATGGCAATGCGGAAGTCAAAACCCCGGCGATTGACCAGCTGGCCAGCCAGGGCAGCCTGTTTGAAAATGCCTATTGCGTCAATGCCATGTGCTCGCCCTGCCGTGCCTCAGTGCTGACCGGGCTGATGCCATCTGCCCATGGTATCCATACCTGGCTTGATGATGGGCTGGCTGACAAATGGCCGGAGAGATGGAACGCCATCGGGGAATTTGACACCTTGCCGGACCGGCTGAAAGCCAGCGGCTATCATACCGCGCTGATTGGCAAATATCATCTGGGCTCTGCCTGGCAGCCGCCCCACGCCTTTGACCATTGGGTAACTTTTCCGCATGGCCATACGATCAGCTTTTACGACAATCAGATGATCGTCAATCAGGACAGCTTTACCCATAGCGGCCATTCAGTTGATTTTTTTGCCAGCCAAACGGTGAAATTCATCCAGCAGCAAGAGGCCGCTGAACAGCCCTTTTTCTGTTTTGTGCCTTTTAACGGGCCTTATGGGCATTGGCCTTCTATCAAGGGGCGGGCCAAGACCCGCTTTGCTGATCTCTATGATGACAGCCCGCTGGCCAGCGTGCCGCGCGAGGGGCTGAACAAGCGCGTTCTGGACAGGTATATCCAGCGCGTGCTGGAGGCCGGGGCTGAGCCAAATCAACGCTTTGCCGGCCCCCTGCTATTGCCCAATGAGACCGAAAGCATCCGCAATTATTTTGCCCAGATTTCTCTGGTAGATGATGCGGTCGGGCGCATCATGGCGCAGCTGGAGGCCAGCAATCTGGCTGAGAATACGATCATCATCTATACAGCCGATCATGGGTTTTCCCTCGGCAATCATGGCATCTGGGGGCATGGGCTGGCTGCCTGGCCAGCCTCTATGCACCGCCCCAGCTATCATATACCGCTGGTGATGCGCGGGCCTTCTCTGGCCAGCGGGCCGCGCCGCCAGCTGGTCAGCCAGCTGGATCTGGCCAATACGCTGCTGGATGCGTGCGGGGCCGGGTTGCTGGATACTCCACGCCAGGATAGCCGGGTGATTAATCTTGGCGACCGGCAGGCCCGCCACCGGGAGGCGGTCTTTCTGGAACAGGAAGAAAGCCGCGCTATCCGCACTGAAACGCATCTCTATATTGAGAGGTTTCAGCATACCAGAATTACCCCGCTGGCGCCGGAACTCTATGATCTGGACGCGGACCCGGAGGAGCGCAGCAATATCTTAGAGAGCGAACAGGCCGCCCCGATTAAAGCCAGACTGGCTGCTGAATTGGCCAGCTATTTCCAGCATCATGCCGATCCGGCGCGCGATCTCTGGGCTGGCGGAACGGCCAAATCCAATCTCTCCAATCTGCGCTTCTGGCAGCAAGCCTGGGGTTCGGGCTGGCAATGCGGCTTTTAGAGCGCGCGGACCGGCTTCAGGAGGGAAGCAAAAACCCGGCAAAAAAAGCAGCTATCTCGGCATGGGCTGTCAAGGGCAGGATATGGGCGATATGCTGGTCCGGGCGCACAATCACAACGCAGCCCTTGTCCCGGTCAATGCCGCGCATCTGGTAAATATCGCCGCGCTGCTGATCGGCGCAGAAAATCTTTTCATAATCGCGCAGGCCCAGCTGACCCTTGAGAGGCAGCAAGATTTCCGGCAGCGCCATCAAATCCAGGTCCCGGTGATACTGCCAGAAGACCGCGCGCAAATCGATGACCGCATCCGGGTCTGCCCCGGCAGGGGTGAATTTATGTATCGGCGAGTCCGGGCTGTCTGCCAGGAAGGCGCAGAATTTACCAAAATCTGTCTCGCCTGAAGCAGCGTCTCCGGCCCCGGCAAAAGCAAATATCCGCCAGCGCGCATCTGCCTCTATCACATGGCCAAGATGCAGCGGCTTGGCATCTGCCAGCCGGATAACCGGGGCAGAATGAAGCCTTGTGCCGATCTCAAACCCGGTCGCCAAACCCTGCCAGCTATCCGGGCCGATCAGGGCTGACTGGCGATATTTCACCGTTACCCCCGCGGTGAAGCGACCATGCTCAATAAAATGCTGCTGGAATTGCGGGGTCTTGCCAGCTGCCTCATCCCCGGCAGCCGGGGCACCGATAATCCGCGACCATTCATGGTCAAAATCGATCAGGTCCTGGGCAACCTTCTGGCGTTCAGCAGAATAGCTGTGCAGCAGGGACGGCTCAACACGCCGCTGGAGAACCGAGATCAGCTTCCAGCCCAGATTGAAGCTATCGCCCATTGAGACATTCATCCCCTGCCCGGCCTTGGCACTATGCGTATGGCAGGCATCCCCGGCGATAAAGACGCATGGCAGCCGGTCTGCTTCCTGTCCAGCCGGCACATCATCAAACTTGTCTGTCAGGCTGTGGCCGACTTCATAAATAGACCACCAGACCACCTCTTTTACATCCATGCTGTAGGGGTGGAGAATCCGGTTGGTCGTATCAATCAGCTGCGCGGCGGTGATGTCCTTGACTGGAATCTGCTGGCCCTTGGACAGCTTATCCAGCTCAATATAGACGCGCATCAAATGGCCGCCTTCACGCGGGATGAAGATGATATTTCCCTCACCAGCCGATTTGATCAAGGTCTTCATGCGGTAATCTGGAAAATCCGTGACCGCCAGAACATCCATCACGCCCCAGGCCTGATTGGCCCGATCCCCTTTCAGCTCGCGCCCAATGGCCCCGCGCACCGCACTGCGCGCGCCGTCACAACCAACCACAAAACGGGCCTGAATCTCCTCCCTCTCGCCCGTATGCCCGGCATCACAGCGCTCCAGACTGACGGTCACCGGATAGGCAGCAGTCTCATCAATGCTGAGGCTGAGCAGCTTGCGCCCGTAATCCGGCTCCAGCCTGGCAGGCGCGTTCCGCATCAGCTCCAGATAGCGGTCATGCACACGCGCCTGATTGAGAATAACATGCGGCATTTCAGACAAGCCGTCCTCAACATCCTGAATCCGGCCGCTGCGCTTGATTTCGCGGGGATTATCCGGGTCTGGGTTCCAGAAAACCGTCTCATTCACCCAGGACGCCTCACGCATCACCTTTTCAGCAATGCCAAAAGCCTGAAACATCTCCATCGACCGGCAGGACAGACCATCTGCCTGACCTTTTTCCATCGGGCCGGTCTTGCGTTCGATGATGCGGGTGCGTATCTCTGGATGGCGGGCTAGCTGGGCGGCCAACGTCAGACCAGCCGGGCCACAACCCACAATCAGCACATCCACCTGACCCGCCGGCACCGAGGCGGGCTGTTCAGCAGCAGTAAAAATATCCGGATCGCCTGACCGAAATCCATTCAAGTGAAACTGCATACCACCCCTCCATTATGGCCAGGCTGATCCGAGCAGCCGATTGACCTGATAAACTGACTTAATAAGTTGACTTACTATTTTTCTTTTACTATGAGTCCAGCTATGCGTCAATAAAAACCGTGCCAGAAAAATGGTGCCAGCGGGCCCTTTTTTACTGGCCTGCCCGCAGCTGACAAAAGGAGTTTTCAAAAATGTCACGCCTTGCCCCCCGCTACTGGCAGATGCCCGGCCATTTAATCCGCCGCCTGCATCAGCTCTCTACCCAGGTATTTTTGCAACAGGTCGGGGCCGCCGGCTTTAATTTGACGCCGGTTCAGTTTGCCGCCCTGGATGCGCTGGCAGACCGGCCGGGCATTGATCAGGCGAGGTTGGCAGAGGCGATTGCCAAGGACCGCGCCACTATCGGGGCAGTGGTTGACCGACTACAGCAAAAAGGGCTGCTGCACCGGGTGGTCAGCGGGCGAGACAAGCGGGCCCGTGATCTCTGCCTGTCTGAAGAGGGGGAGCGCGTTGTTGCGGAATTGCGCCCGCTGGTGATCGCCTTGCAAGCAGATATTTTACCCGGCCTGACCAAGGCTGAGATTGCCCAATTTATCCAGCTGGCCGCCAAAGCCAGCCGCCTCGCACCAGAATTGCTTGATTAGTTGCCGGGTTAAGTGCGGGCACAAACCCAGCCGCCAGAGTGAACCGGCGCGCGCCCGGCCCGGCCGGTGGTAGCTGACAGATTATTCCGGTTTCGGCGGTGGGGTGGCACCGCGCGTGCCAACCGACTGGGCGGCCTCGCGCCCGCCAAAGCTGGCAATCAGCGCATCCTGATCGGTAAAAGCCTGCTGATCGACCGCTTCCGGCGAACAAATGGCGCGCAACCGTTTTTCCATCTCTTTCAGCACCGGTGCATAATCTGCCTCACCAGCCAGATCGCGGGTCTCTTGCGGGTCCGTCTCCAGATTGAACAGCTCCGGCGGGAAGCCCACATAATGATGATATTTCCATTTACCGCGGCGCAGCATGAAGGCCCCGGACACCGCACCAAAGGCATGATATTCGCTGAATATCTCGCGCTCTGGCTGGGGGTCTCCGGCAGCCAGCTCCTGCAGCCGGGCCAGCCCCCCCGCCCCGGCAAAGGGCACACCGAAATGCGCCGGGATGCTCACCGCCAGATCAAGCAGGCTGACCGGCGTGGCACAGCGCCCTTTTGCAAAGCCGGGCCCGGCTGCGATCAGCGGAATATTTGTGCTTTCCTGATAGAGGGTGGATTTACCCCACAGGCCGCGCGTGCCCAGATTATCGCCATGATCAGAACAGTAAATGACCGTCGTATTATCAGCAAAACCAGAGGCTTCGAGCGCGCCCAGAATCTGTCCAACATTGTAATCGAGCCAGCTGCATAACCCATAATAGGCAGCAAAGGCGCGCTGTCTTTCTGCGGCATCCTCAAACAGCGCCTCACTATCCATCTGGGCGTTTTGCTTTTCCACCCAAGGATGGCGCCGATAGCCGGAGGCCGGGGATAATTTTGCCTCTGGCAGCTGATCGAGCGGATAGAGATTATAATAGTCTTCTGGCGCGATGAGCGGAAAATGCGGGGCTACCAGCCCGACAAACAAGCACCAGGGCTGCGTATCCGGGGCTGAGGCCCGCTCATCAAGCCAGCTTTTGGTGCGCGCTACAACAGCCCGGTCATATTCAGTGTAGCGGCTTTCCCCCGCGCCCACGAAATTGCCCAGCATCCGCCCCTTGGCAG
>JADHLK010000097.1 GCA_016780695.1 Alphaproteobacteria bacterium
GCGGCCAGACCGCCTTTTCACAAGCACTGCAAAAAGGCAGACAAAATTCACCACGCGCCGCAAAGCCAGCCAGACGCAAGCCAAGGCGCGAGCGCCGCAAGGGCGGGACCAGCGGCGCGGCTGTCTTCATTCACTGAACCGCCCTCCCGGTTTTTGTAAGCCATGAACACGGCCCGTTGTGCCTTGTCCAGATGCAGGCCCATCTCTACTTGCTCACCGACCTGAACTTGCTGATGCAGATGCGCCATGATGCTGGGCCCGCAGGCCAGCCGCACAGTGCCAATACGCCACGGCATACGGCCGCGAAAATACAGCTCCGGGCTGGTTTCCAGCACCGATTCAGCTATCAGCTGGCCCTGATTACCAACCTCCTGCCAGGCCAGCTCAGCCAGACAGGTCGGACAGGCATCACGCGGCGGCCAGACCGCCTTTTCACAAGCACTGCAAAAAGGCAGACAAAATTCACCACGCGCCGCAAAGCCAGCCAGACGCAAGCCAAGGCGCGAGCGCCGCAAGGGCGGGACCAGCGGCGCGGCTGTCTTCAGCTGCGGGTTTTTTTTCACCGGCTGCGGCAACCGGCTCTTGCCTATCTCAGCCATCAGACCGCCCCTTCCAGCACCGCTGCGCCGCTGCACACACCACGATCATAATTGACCATTCCAAAGCCGGAGACAAGGCCCAGCCGGGCCGCTGCCACCTGCCGCTTGCCTGCCTGCCCGGTCAGCTGGCGCACCGCCTCAACCAGCCCGATAAAACCACCAGCCGCCCCGGCCTGTCCGGCAGAGAGCTGGCCACCAGATGTATTATGCGGAAAATCGCCCTGCCAGGTCAGATCACGCGACATCAGGAAGTCAGCTGCCTCGCCCTTGGGGAAAAATCCTAAATCTTCCATCTGCATGACGCTGATCACCGGATAATCATCATAAGTCTGGATGAGGTTCATATCCGGCGGGCTGCACCCGGCATCGCGCCAAAACCGGTCCTGCTCTTTTTGCCAGCCACCACGAAACTGCACCGGGTCGCTGGCAAAGGCGTTATGATGTTCCATCATCGCCTTGATCCGCACAAAGGGCAGCTGGCGCTGGCGGGCTGTTTCCTCTGACATGACCAGAAAACTCTCTGACCCGGCGCATGGCATCACACAGTCAAAAAGCCCCAGCGGCGAGGCAATCATGCGGGCCGAGAGATAGGCCTCCAGACTGAGCGGCCGGGTCATCATCGCCCCCTCCAGCAACAGGGCGTTGCTGCGCTGATCAACCGCTATTTTGCCAAACACCTCTCTTGGCGTGTCAAAGCGGCGCATATAATAATCGGTCAGCAGGGCAAAATAGCCATTTGCCCCGCCCGAACCATAAGGCCAGGCCGCATCATTGGAAAAATTGGAAAAACGCGACAGCGTCTGGCGGAAACTGTCCAGCTGGTTGGTATCGCCAGCCAGACAGGCAATGATATTGGCATCGCCGCACTGAACCGCCCGCGCCGCCCTTTGCAAGGCCACAATGCCAGAGGCCCCGCCCATCGGAATATGTTCCAGCCAGCGCAAATCCAACCCGCTATGCTGGGCAAAGCCGACAGCTGAGTCCGGGTGCAGGGTAAAGCTGGACACTGTCAGCCCGTCAATCTCATCTGGCCGGACGGCAACCGAGGCCAGCATCTCCCGCAGGCAGCCCAGCAGCCACCAATGCGCCGACTGGTTGGAAAAACGCTGATAGGGCAGGCTCATCGGGGCAGTTAAAACCACCCCTTCATAATTTGCCCGTGCCTGTGCCATCTGCTCTGCCCTATGCCGGTTTTTTCTGTTTCTTGCGGGGCCGGTAATCATGCAAGCCCCCCTGTTCAGCCATTTCAGTCAGCAGTTTCTGCAAGCCGCCGCGCTGCACCTTTTGGGTGCCGGTCAGCGGCAGGCTGTCCACCCGGGCAAACCAGCCCGGAGCCTTGTAATAAGCCAGCTGGTCTGAGGCCAGCTCAAACAGAGCGTCAAACAGCGCTGCCACATCTTTATCCCGATCACGCGGGACAACCAGACAAGCCACCTCATCCCCACGCAGCTTGTCAGCAACCGGGCCAATTGCCAGCTGGGCCACATCCGGGTGGCGGGCCAGCACCGCTTCCACCTCTATGGCGGCGATATTCTCACCCGACCGGCGGATGATATTTTTCTTGCGGTCGCGGAAATAGAAAAACCCGTCCGCATCCTGCTGGACAATATCGCCGGTATGGAACCAGCCGCCCTGCCAAGCTTCGCTGGTCGCTTCAGGATTCTTATAATAGGCGGTGAAAAACCCAAAATGCGGGTCGTCTCCGGCGCGCCGCACCAACAGCTCACCCGGCTCATCAATGCCAGCTGGCTGACCATTTTCGGACTGGAGCAGAACCTCTACCGTGGCTTCGGCGCGGCCAAAGCAATTCAGCCCTATCCGCCGATCCGGATCAGTCGCCGCGATACAGGCCCCGGCACCGGTCTCGGTCATCGCCCAGGCTTCCAGCAAGGGAAAACCAAAACGCGCCTCAAAACGGGCATGCAGCGTGCGGTCCACACCGGCCCCGAAACCAAAGCGCACCGTGTGATCGCGGTCACTGCTGCTTTCTGGCAGCTGCATCAAGATAGAGGGCATCACCCCCAAATAATGCAGGATAGTGGCCCCGGAGTCGCGGACATCTGCCTGCCAGCTCGATGGGTGGAACCTATCCAGCGGCACCAGACAGCCCGCACAGCTGACCATCGCCATCACCGAACAGGCCAGCGCGTTCATGTGGAACAGGGGCAGCGGCGTTATCATCACCTCGTTGGCTTGCGACAATCCCCAGGGCGGCGGCATCTCCACATACCAGTCCCCGGCATAAAGGAAATATTCCTGGCTCAGCTGGCACCCTTTGGGCAGGCCGGTGGTCCCGGAAGTATAGAGCAGGGCGGCCTCAGTCTTGCTGGCCTCCGGCGGAGCAGGCGGCAGGGGGGATTGGCTGGCACAGGAAGGCGGCGGCTGATCAGCCCCGATTACCGGCACCGCGGCCTTGGCGCACACCTCTGCCAGCACCGGCGGGGCCGCCTCAGCCGCGACCATCAGGCGTAATTCAGAATGTTCAATCAGCCAAGTCAGTTCTGCAGCCCGCAAATCCGGGTTAATCGGCACTATCGACAGGCCGAGGCTGTTCGCAGCCAGCCAGTTAATAAAAAAATCAGGCCGGTTGTAAAGATAGAGGCCAAGCCGCTCACCCGCGCGCAGCCCAGCCCGGGCCAGAACAGCTGCCCGGTCTTCAGCAGCCTGGCGCATTTCTTGATAGCTGATATCCCCGGCTGCTATCTGATAGACCTTTGCAACGCTGGGCATATAGCGCAAAAAGGGCTGATCCGGGTGGGTGCTGGCTGTCTGGCAAAATCGCCGCCAGACGGTTTCATCTTTATAGAAGGCGGCCATGTGCCAGATCCTGTTACAATATCAGCTGAATATTCGGGAATGCCGCATCCGGATTCATCAGCCGAACCGTCTTGCGCCTGATCATCAGCGGCTGGGCGGCCCCTTTCGGGGCGGCCACCAGCTGATGTTCAGCCCAACCAGCCATCAGCATCTGATCATCAATGCGGGTCTCTATGTAGTGAAAGGCGGTGCGGGTGGTGATCCCTTCCTTGCTGCGGCTAAGGATTTGCGGGCGTTGCAACAGATGGTGACAGCGCGAACGCGGCTTTTGGGAAAAAGTCCGGTCCCCTTGCAAGCGCTCAATCCGCACTGTCAGCAGCAGCTTGTCATCATGCATCAACGAGGTCATCAGCCGATCATCAGTCTGGCCATATTCCAACGGCATCCAATAGAGAAAATCCTCGGTCAGCAAATCCAGCCAGCTTTCATGGCCTTCATTATCCAGCAATTCTGCCTCAACATAGAGGAAATTGCGGATGGTTTTCTTCTTCATGTCGGCCAGCCCGCTCATGCGCCTGCCCCGGCTTTATGGTCTGCATTCTGAATCGATTCCAGCATGAATTTGCGCCAGGCATCAAACTGGTTACGCATTTGCAGCTCAGAGGTGCCGATAACCACCTTCTCACCGTCAAAATTCATTTCATCTGCCTGCATATCGCGCTGCATATTCACCCAGTCATTGCCGCCCGCTGACAGCCCTTCTTGGGCGCGTTCATACATTTCCAGATCGTCATGTCCGACAATAGAGGTGGGCGCGTTGATCAGGCGGTTATAGGCGGCGGTGCGCTCCAGCAGCATATCAGGCGCACCATCAAGACGGAAAATCCAGCTTTCCACCAGCGTGCGGTCCGCCGCCAGCGGCTTGAATAGGCGCAAAGACTGAATAGGCCCCTTAACCATAATATTGGGGAAAAAAACCGTATTATGCCGACTTTCCGAGAGAATTGCCTCTGCCCGCTCCCGGCCATAGGCAGCGATCATCTGGTCAAAATAGCCGGGTATTTCAGAATAATTGGAATGTATCGACTGGGTGACCCCGGTATGGCCATGCCCGTTCGGCCAAATCCGGATCCCCATCTTGTCATAAAAGGAATAATCGGACAGGAACGGGGCATAGATTTCCACTGCCATCGGCTTTTTGCTGTTGCCGCCTATGCGCGACCAGAGATCAACCACCGTGCCGGCAGAACTTTCATGCGCCACCATCGGATGACAGGTATCGGTCTGGTTTTCTACCAGCATCTTCCAGTTACATCTGTGCATATAGCGCAGCGGCGGGCCAGCAACTGACAGGCGGCCCTCTGGCGAGCGGTCGATCATATTGTCCAGCGTTGAGAGCGAACCGCCGAAAAACGCGTCAAAATCGATCCCCTGAGAGGCCAGCCGGGCAAAGATAAAGCCGCGATAATTGACCAGATTTTCCACCGGCGACAGACCGCACCCGGCTGCCGATTCATGCAGCCGCTCCTCATCATAGCCTTGCGGATGCGGGATGGAACGCAAAGACCCGTCCGTGCGGAAAGTCCAGGCATGGTAGGGGCAGCGAAAAAACGGGCCAGCCTGGCCAGCCGCATCCAGAACCAGCTTGGTTCCCTTATGCGGGCAGCGATTGTGAAAGACCTTGACCTCCTCACGGTCGCGCACCATCAAGACCGGCTGATCCGCCAATTCAGTGGCGATATAATCGCCGCGATTGGGCACCTGGCTGTCATGCCCGACATAGAGCCAGCACTGGCGGAACAGATGCTGCATTTCGGCGCGGAAAATATCCTGCGAGGCATAAAGGTCACGATGCGCTTCACCGGGACGGAAAAGCGCCTCTACCTGTTCTGCGGTGATATTCACTTGCTTGGAGGTCATTTTTTCTGCCATGGTCACACTGTGATGCAATTTATTTGAAACTTCAAGTAATTTGAGGCCGGTTTGCACGGGCGAAAATTCCCCGGGTTAAAATTCCCCGGGCTAAAATTCCCAAGGAGTTCACCCTATGAAAATCTGGTATCAGTCATTTGTCAATGAACAGGCGGCCGCGGGCTATTGGAAGCGGCTGTCAGACTTTTTGAAAAGTGAGGCCCGGCCGGATACGCAAATCGATTTTTTTGGCATGAACCCGTTTGATTCCTACGCCCATGCGCTGGTCGAATATCGTTGTGGCCGGGAAGCAATTGCCGCAGCTATCACCGCAGGCCGCAAGGGCTATGACGGCTATCTGATGGGGCATTTTCAGGATTCGGGGCTCTATGAGGCGCGCGCCGCAGCCAGCATCCCGGTTGCCGGGCTGGGTGAGGCCTCTATGCTCTATGCCTGCCAATATGGCCAGAAGATCGGCATCATAACGATTAATCCGCGCTTTATTCCC
>JADHLK010000098.1 GCA_016780695.1 Alphaproteobacteria bacterium
ATCAGCAGCCCTAAGACTGGCCTCACCGCTCAGCTCTATGCGATGGCCTCCATCTGCCAGCGTTTCGGATGCCAGCTCAGCCCCAAAATGACGCAGCATGGATTCTGTATGATCGCGGGAGGCAACAGGCTCAGTGACAATCGTTGTGCCGCGCCCGTTCAGCCCGGCCAGCAATATAGCCGATTTGATCTGGGCAGAGGCCACCGGGCTTGCATAATCAATAGGCAGCGGCGTTTCTGCCCCGCTGATGGTCACCGGCAACAGGCCACCCGGCTGGCTGGTGATTTGTGCCCCCATGCGGGCCAGCGGCTCGGTAATCCGGCTCATCGGACGGCGCGAGAGTGAGGCATCGCCAGTAAAGCTGGCGGTAATTGGCTGGCCAGCAACAACCCCCATAAGCAGACGCACACCGGTGCCGGCATTGCCCAGATCAAGCGGGGCCTGTGGGCTGGCAAGACCGTGCAGCCCGACCCCCTGCACCTGCAGATTGCCGGACCCATCATGGTCAATCGGCACACCCAGCTGTTGCAGCGCGCCCAGCGTGGACAGCACATCCGCGCCGGTCAGCAAGCCGCTGATGCGGGTCTGCCCTTCGGCCAGGCTGGCCAATATCAGGGATCGGTGCGAGACAGATTTATCCCCCGGCACCTCAGCAAGGCCGGTCAGCCCGCTGCTGTTGCTCGAAATAAGCCTGTCAGGCGGCTGGAGAGGCATAAGATTCATCATAAAGGTATCCTTTGCTGCCAGGGGCTTGCCAAGCAGGCTGCGTTGCCTTTTTATAGGCAGGGTTGGGCAAAATGTAAATTTATCCAGCCTGCAAAAAGCAAAGCTGATGATTGGCTGCAGGCGAAAAATTTGAAAATAAACTTTGACAGAAAGTCTTTTTTGCGGCAATTCGCCCTTCATGAATAAAAATAAGAGGTTCAAGTCTTAAGGGTTTATTACCATGGCCAAGCCAGAATTGGGTACCAAGCGCCGCTGTTCAGCCTGCGGTCTAAAATTCTACGATTTCAAAAAATCCCCTATCCTTTGCCCCGGATGCAACCATCAATTTGACCCGGAACAGCTGCTGAAAAGCCGCAAGGGCAGGGCTGTGGCAAAGCCAGCCGCCAAAGCTGAGACAGATGAAAATACGCTGCCGGAAGAAGAGTTGCTGGAAGATGAGGCAGACACCCCGGTTGATGAGGATGATCTGCCGGAGGATGAGGACTTTATCGCGGCCAAGGTCGATGAGGATGAAGACGATAATGCTGCCGCGCCGATCACCAATGATGAGGATTTCATTGACGAGATAGATGACGACAATGTGCTGGACGGTGAGGATGAGGAAGCCGCAGACGAGCCAGAGGCTGAGGAGGCTGAGGAGACTACGGACTGACCGGTGCGGAACGGCCTCTGCCCAGGCTGCAATTTTCGCTTGCACCAGCCCGGCGGGGAGGGTAAATAATTTTTTCCGCATCCGCGCCGGGATAATCCCACCCGGCAGATAATGGGGCCATAGCTCAGCTGGGAGAGCGCTACAATGGCATTGTAGAGGTCGTCGGTTCGATCCCGTCTGGCTCCACCATTCCTGATTATTTTTGCACTATCAGCTGCCTGAAAGGCGTGGCTTTTGACCGCCCTTTATATAGAAAAGCGGTCACCCAGATAGACCTCGCGCACGCCGGAATGGGCCACCACCTCATCTGGCCGCCCCTCCATCAGCACTGCCCCGTCATGGATGATATAGGCACGATCCACAATATCCAGCGTCTCGCGCACATTATGGTCAGTGATCAAAAGGCCAAGCCCATGATCCTTGAGATGGCCTATCAAATCACGAATCTCAGAAAGGGCAATCGGGTCAATGCCGGCCAGCGGTTCATCCAGCAGCAAAAAGGTCGGGCGGGCCGCCAGCGCGCGGGCAATTTCCAGCCGCCGCCGCTCCCCGCCAGACAGATTCACTGACGGCGTGTTGCGCACATGGCCAATGGCAAATTCAGCGATCAAATCTTCCAGCATGGCATCGCGATGTTCACGGTCCGGCTCAACCATTTCCAGCACGGCGCGGATATTCTGCTCTACTGTCAGCCCGCGAAAGATGCTTGATTCCTGAGGCAGATAGCCAAGGCCAAGACGCGCGCGCTGAAACATCGGCACATGGGTAATTTCCGTTCCATCAAGGAAAATCTGGCCCTCATCCGCATCCATCAGGCCGGAGAGCATATAAAAAGTGGTGGTCTTGCCAGCCCCGTTTGGCCCCAAAAGACCGATCGCCTCGCCACGCTGAACATGGAGCGATACATTGCGCACCACCCGCCTTCTATCCAGATATTTGCCCAGCCCATCAGCCCACAGGCCAGTGGCCTGACGCACCAGACTCAAATTCGGGCTGTTGGCATTATCCTGCATCTCGATCCTTTGCGTGTCTATCTGACTGATAAGTTTGCAAGTTTTGACCTGTTTTTAGGGGCTGGTCAAGTCTAACCATCACTGCCGGACAGAACCAGCCGCCCAGAGACCCGCCCGGACGGGCCCGGCAACATCCGGTTGACCCCCTCATTAAAGTCGATTTCCGCGCGGCTGCCATTAAGGATATTACGGCCATCGCGCATCTGCACCCTGCCGGTCAACAGGGCTGTGCCGGTGCTGGCCTGGTAATCCGCCTTGTCAGCCGTGGCCAGCTGGCCATTGGGCTGGCGCACCCGCACATTGCCCTCTCCCAGAACCTGCTCTATCGCATCCTCTTCATCCAGCAGCACGATCAGTTTTTCCCCTTGCAACAGGCGGCCATCCTGCAGGGTTATCCTGCCTGCTCCCATCAGCACCACCTCACCCTTTTCAGTCAGATAGGTGATCGAATCTTCTGCTACAGCCACCCCGTCCGCAGTTGTCAGGCTGGAAGGCCCGCCACTCAGCTGCCAGCTGCCAGAGCGCAGATCATAATCAAGGCGCGGCCCGCGCGCTGTCTGCCCATCATCGCTCAGAACCACCTGGCCAGTTGCCTCAATGCGGGTAATATCGCGGTCTTCCCCGACCTCTTGATAAAAGGCGGTGATAATCTCTGCCGTGATGCGCTGCTCTCCCTGTTCGGCCAGAGCCTTGCCGCTGGCGCGATAGAATTTATTGGTCTGATCCCATTCCAAGGCCTCTTCTGCCTCTATTATCAGCGGGGTATCTTGAGCTCCGGTCTGGCTAAGCGAGGGCTGGGCAAGACCGGCCAGCAGCACCAGCAAAAACAGGGATCGGGAAAAATGCTTCATTTTGCTGCCTCCGAACGGGTTTTGATCAGCCGGCTGGGTCCGGTAAAGAGAATATGGCTGCCATCCTCGCTTGCCGTCATGCCGGCAGCGTTGATTTGCAGGTTGGTTGCGGTGACCGCCACCGCCGACGGGCTGGACATAAAGCCGTCTGCCAGTCTGGCGATCAAATGCTCGGTGCGCAAGGTGAGCGCGTGGGCGCTGTCGGTTACCACTACCTCGCCGCGCAAATCCATATCCCGGCTGCCAGTATCCATCAGACCGCTCAGCGCGCGCAGCTCAATCCGGCTGCCCGGCCCGTTATCCAGCTTGCCAACCGGGGCGACCAGCTCTATCAGGCGGGCATCCTCGCGGTTTTCCCGCGCCGTCTCAGCGGTGATCTCAAAGGCCTTGCCGGTGGCGGTGCGGCCGGTATAGCTGGCGCCGGTGATTTCCATCTCGCCAGCGCGGGTTACCGTAGCTGAACTGACAACCAGCTCAATATTTTCATCATCTGTTGAAAAAGTCATCCAAAAAGATACAAGGCCAGCCAGAACCACAGACAGGGCCAGCAAAATCAGCGAGGTCGGCACCAGCCTGCGGCTGGGTAACAGGCTATTTTGCGGGCGCGGTGAAAAGGCGCGGGCGGTCTCTGTCTGGCGGGGCGGGATGGTCATAAGGGCGCCTTCAGCTGGGGTTGGTGGCGGGCGGGCTGGCCGGTCAATGGTGGAAAATATCCACTGCTTCAAACCCGCCCAGATCAAGGCTGATGCGATGCTGTAGAAATTCAAAACAGGCGGCCGCCAGCTGGCTGCGCCCCTCTCTGGCCAGCATCTCTGCCAGCCGTTCTTTGAGCTGATGCAGATAGAGCACGTCCTGGGCCGCATAATCCTGTTGCGCCTTACTCAGCTCGGCGCGCGCCCAGTCAGAGGATTGCTGTTGCTTGGAAATATCCTTTTGCAGCAATTCCGCACATAAATCGCGCAGCCCGTGCCGATCAGTATAGGTGCGCACCAGCTTTGAGGCTATTTTCGTGCAAAAGACCGGACCGGCAACCGGGCCGATATGGCGGGTCAGCATGGCCAGATCAAAACGCGCAAAATGGAACAGCTTTTCAATAGCCGGATCGGCCAGCAGGCCCGCCAGATTAGGGCAATCGGCCACAGGCGCGTCTATCTGAACCAGATGTGCCTTGCCATCCCCTGCCGACAGCTGCACCAGACAGAGCCGGTCGCGGGTCAGGCTGAGGCCGGTGGTTTCGGTATCCACAGCGACCGATGGCCCCAGATCCAGCCCCTCCGGCAAATCATTCCGGTATAGATTTATGGCCATGATGCGGCCTCCATTGCTTTTGTTTCAGCCTGCTGCCAGATAGCGCACAATATCCTCTTTTTGCGGGCGGCGGCGCTCATCGGGCTGTTCCTGTTTTTCACCAATATAGATGAAACCGGCAATCCTGTCTTGTTCGGGCGTGCCACCCAGCGCGGCCAGCAGCTGGTCATCATAGGCATACCATTCCGTCAGCCATTGCGCCGCATAGCCCAGAGACTGGGCAGCGATCAGCAGGGTCTGGCAAACCGCCCCGGCGGACAGTTCCATCTCCCAGACCGGGATTTTCGGATGTGCACGCGGACAGGACAAAACCGCCAGCACGACAGGCGAGCGGGTCAGACGGGCCGCCTCAGCCTCCAGCATCACCTGCGTGGCATCTGGATGGGCCGCCAGAAATTGCGGGGCCAATATCTCGCGCCCCAGCCTGGCACCAGACGCGCTGTCAATCACCACAATACGCCACGGGGCGAGACCACCATGATCTGGCACCCGCATGCCGCAAGCCAGAATATCCTCCAAATGCCCGTCAGACAAAGGCCGCTGGCCCTGCTTGCGCACCACTACCGACCGGCGGCTCTGTAAGAAACGGATAATATCGCTCATCAAGAAATAATCCCTTATTAAAGAAGAGTGCCGGATTAAAGAAGGGTGTCGGCACCCCTGTCCAGCCCCGCTGGAAATCTGGCAAAACCTAGCAAATCCCGCAGGTTATGAACAGTCCTATTCTCAAAGAACGAAACCCCCTCTTGACAGGCCGCGGGCCGCGGTGCATTTTGCCCTCATGCAAGTTTATAACGATTCAAAACTGGAAGAGGCAGCGACCGCCAAATTACGCGAGGCAGGGTTGCGCCCGACACGCCAGCGCGTGCAGCTGGCCTGCCTGCTTCTGGATGGCCGGAACCGGCATCTCAGCGCTGAATCCGTGCAAAGGGAAGTCACCGCAAATGGCGGGCAGATGGCTCTGGCCACTATCTATAACTGCCTGCACCAATTTGAATCTGCTGGCTTGCTGAAGCGTGTTCATGCCGCAGAGGATGTCTATCTGTTCGATACGAATCTGGGTCCGCATCATCATTTTCTGGATGTCACCACCGGGGAGCTGATGGATATGCCGGCCGGCGAGCTGGCTGAATTTGATTTGCCTGAAGCACCGGCAGGCTATCAGGCCGACTCGGTCGAAATTATTGTGCGG
>JADHLK010000099.1 GCA_016780695.1 Alphaproteobacteria bacterium
AGCGCTTTTCTGGTCATTCTTGGCCAGATTGGACAGGGTCTCATCAGACAGCACAACCCCCCAGCCAAAAGTATCATCTGCCTTGTTTCGCTCCAGAATAGTGATCTCATGCGCCGGGTCGCGCAGTTTCATGCTGATGGCAAAATATAATCCGGCCGGCCCTCCGCCCAAGCAAACAATCTTCAAGATTAGCCTCCGTAGATGGTGTTGCCCGATATGCAATCGGGTCTTATAAACTTGGCATTGCTGCCTATTAATTTCAATCCTAAAATATTAAGCTTGTAATTTTTATACCTGTGGGTAGGCTTAAATAAACAGCTAGGGAAAAAGTAACGGGCAGATGCGCAAAGCGATTGACCCGGCCTGCAAGATGGCTATTCTGCCCTCCGGTCGCGGGCACCGTATGAAACAGGGAGTAAGATCAGTGATTTTTGGATGTGTTTGCATGGATCAATCAGGCTGTTCACAAAATAATTCGCAAGGGGCGCACGCATGACGATTTACCGTCAAGAATTGCCGGTGATGTTTCAGCATTGTGACCCGGCCGGTATTGTATTTTATCCGCGTTATTTTGAGATGATGAATTGGGTAGTGGAACGCTTTTTCGAAGAAGCGGTCGGCTGGCCCTTTTCTCAGATGCACAGTCAGGACCGGCGCGGTATTCCGGCTGTTCAGGTCAGTGCGGAGTTCCGCAGCCCGGCGCGTCTGGGCGATAGGCTGGACTGGCACTTAGCAGTGCAGCGTGTTGGCCGCGCCAGTGCCACCATCCAGCTGCAGGCTTTTGTCGGGGACAGGATGGTTGTTGATGGGCAGGTCAACATCGTTCATTCTGATCTGGACAAGATGCGCTCGCTCAGCTGGACAGATGCGGTACGCGGCCAGCTGGAGGCCCATAAATCGGATATTGGCGATAACAGGGGGAAATAATGGCATTGATTGAGGTTCAGCCGCCAGGGTGGAAGCCGCCAAAAGGGTATGCTAATGGCATGATAGGGACGGGCAAAATGTTGTTTGTTGGTGGCCAGATAGGCTGGACAAGCGCGCAGAAATTTGAAACGCATGATTTCATCGGCCAGATGCAGCAATGCCTCAGAAATATTTTGGATGTTGTGCGCGCGGCTGGGGGCGGGCCGGAACATATTGCCCGGCTGACCTGGTTTGTCACTGACAAGCAGGACTATGCCAAACATCAGCGCGAGGTGGGCGCCGCCTACCGGGAGGTGATGGGCTATCATTTCCCGGCGATGACCATGGTTGTGGTCAGCGCGCTGGTCGAAGAGGAAGCCCTGATCGAGATTGAAGCCTCGGCCATTTTGCCGGAATAGGCTTAGCGCAGCCGGAAACGCTGTATCTTACCAGTAGCAGTTTTGGGCAGAGCCTCACAAAAGACAACCGAGCGCGGATATTTATAAGGGGCAATGCTGGCTTTGACATGATCCTGCAAGGCCTTGATCATCGCTGCATCCGCTGCCGCGCCTTTTGCCAGCACGATATGGGCCTCAACAATGGCCCCGCGGGCCTCATCCGGCTGGCCAACCACCGCACATTCTGCAACCGCCGGGTGCGCTAGCAAGGCCGCTTCCACCTCCGGGCCAGCGATATTATAGCCAGAGGAGATGATCATATCATCATTGCGGGCGGCAAAATAAAGATAGCCCTCGCTGTCCATGCTGAAGGCATCGCCGGTAATGTTCCAGCCATCCATGACATATTTTTGTTGGCGATCATCTGCCAGATAGCGGCACCCGGTCGGCCCGCGCACCGCCAGCCGACCCACCTCACCAGCCGGTAATTCCTCTCCCTCTGGCCCGATAATGCGGGCTTCATAGCCGCGCACCGGCTTGCCAGTGCAGGCTGGCCGGTGATCCTCCAGCCGGTTGGAGATGAAAATATGCAGCATCTCGGTTGCACCAATCCCGTCCAGCAGCGGCTTGCCGGTCTTTTCTATCCAGGCCTGATAGATGGGGGCAGGCAGCGTCTCACCAGCCGAGACCGCACAGCGCAGCGAGGAAAGATCCGCCCCATCCTCCATCGCTGCCAGCATTACCCGATAGGCGGTGGGCGCAGTAAAGCAAATGGTGGCACGATATTTTTCAATAATTTCAATCATATTGGGCGGCGAGGCATCTTCCAGCAGGGTTGCGGCTGCCCCAAAACGCAGCGGAAAAACTGCCAGCCCGCCCAGCCCGAAAGTAAAGGCCAGCGGCGGTGAGCCAATGAATATATCTTCTGGTGTCACGGCCAGAACTTCAGCTGCATAGCCATCTGCGATAATCAGAATATCGCGGTGAAAATGCATCGTTGCCTTCGGCTCACCAGTGGTTCCCGAAGTAAAGCCCAGCAGGGCAACATCATCTCTGGAAGTCTTCGCCGCCTGATATTGAACCGGCTTTTCCAGGGCCAGCCTGTCCAGCTCAGCATCATGGTTTGAGGTGCCGTCAAAGCCGATCACTTTTTTCAGAAATTTGCTGTTTTTGGCACATTCAGCCATCTCATCCATCAGCCTTGTATCACACAAGGCAAGGCTGATTTCCGCCTTATTGACGATTTTTTCCAGCTCTCCGGCGCGCAGCATTGGCATGGTATTGACCACCACCGCCCCGGCCTTGGTCGCAGCCAGCCAGCAGGCCACCATCGCCGGATTATTGGCTGACCTTATCAGCACCCGGTTGCCCGGCTGGACTCCCAGATCAGAAACCAGCGCATGCGCCAGCCGGTTGCTCCAGTCTGCCAGCTCTTTATAGGTGCGCCGCCGCCCATTGCCGATGAGCGCGGTATGATCCCCAAACCCTTTGGCAACCATTGCATCGGTCAGCTCTACCCCGATATTCAGCTCTTCTGGATAGGCAAACCCGTCCATCAGCAAATCCGGCCATTGCCCGGTCGGCGGCAGGTTATCGCGGGTAAAACTGTCTTGATGAAAAGAGGGGGCCAGCATTTGTAAATCTCCTTCCCGATAGCGCCGCCCTGCCGGGGCTGGTCAGCTGTGCCTGTCCGGCAGCACTGGCGGCTTGAACACGCCATTCATTTTCAGCATTTCAGCAAATTGACGCATTTTTTCAAGTTTGAAGCTGTCTTGATCGCGGTTTTGCCAATCATAGATACCCTTGCCCGCGCTCATGCCAGTCTCGCCAGCTTGCATTTTCTCAGCCACAATGGCCGGGGCAGCAAAGCGGTCTTGCTGCATTTCCCTTTGCATATAGGCGCTGGCATAATAGAGAATATCCAGCCCGCCCCAATCAATGAATTCCAGCAATCCCAGCACCGCAAAGCGCAGCCCGAACCCATAGCGCACAGCCTTGTCAATATCTTCGGCACTGGCGACCCCTTCTTCGACCAGCCGGGCCGCTTCATTCATCGCCAGCGCTTGTATGCGCGGCACAATATAGCCGGGGCTGGCCTTGCAAATGACCGGCACCTTTCCTGCCTCTTCCAAAAGCTCAGTCAGCCGGGCAGTGACTGTTTTATCCGTCTTCTCATGCGGTGAAACCTCAACCAGCGGCACCAGAAAGGCCGGGTTCAGGAAATGCGCGTTCAGCACCCGCTCCGGGTGGGCTGACCAGCTGGCGACCAAATCTGCCAGAAAGGTAGAGGTGGTAGAGGCGATAATCGCCGCTTCCGGCAAAACCGTATCCAGCTGGGCAAAAGCCTGTTTTTTCGCCTCTTCGGTCTCCGGCACAGCCTCAAACAGCAGATCACACTCAGCCAGCGCCGCCAGCCCGTCCTCATGCGGCAGACAATGGATACGGGCCTGCAGCGTTTCTATTGCCTCAGCGTGCAGCAAATCCAGAGCCGCCAGCATGGACAGCATCTGGCCAATATCATCTTTGGCTGCTGCCTGCCAGGCCGCCCAATCATCACGCGGCCGCGAATCTATCAGCAACAGCTCCGCCCCGGCCAGCGCAAAACAAATACCGATGCCGCGCCCCATCCGCCCGCCGCCATAGGCAGCAATGCGCATATCTTTCAGCGCTTTTTTGGCCATCAGCCTGCCCCCTCAACCAACAGGCGGCTCAGCTCGGCCTTATCCAGATCAGCCAGTCCACAGCTTTGCCAGCTCCGCCCGGTCTGGCGGAAATCCTGACCGGCTGCCACCGACCCCAGCGCCAGCAACCCGGCTGCGACCGGCATCTCCAGCCCCATCGCCTCTCCCAGCGTGGTCAAAAAGCACAGCCCCATCGCAATATCTTCTGTCATATAGCGGTGATCTTTCAGGTCCAGCTTTTCATGCCAGTCTCCTGAATCCACCAGCCGGTCATGCGCCAGATTGCCATACATCCAATCAGAAGTGTGATAGTGATCACGCAGCGGAAAATGCGGTGGCTGATAGCCCAGCATCTCTCGCAATCTTATCCGCTCTCCATCCAGCGCATCATGCACCGCCCGGATTTCCGGCTGCGTGCCCTCATTATGAATATCCCATTTGTCAAAATGGACGATAGGGCCGGCATTCATCAAAATCAGCGGCGGGTGAATAATCGGCCCGGCATTCATCAGGGCAGCGCAAAGCGCATCCTCAACCGGCTCTATCGCATCTGGAAAGGCTTGGCTGATAAGGGCGAGTGCCCGTTCGCTATGGCGGGCCGGATAGACCCCGCTTGGCAGGCGGGAGGCACGGGTGGTGATCGCCACAGTCTGAAGCCCGTCCTGATCCGGCCGGCGTCTGGTCAGCCAGGGCAAGGTGCCGGTTTCAGCGAAAGCGACATCTGCCTGTGATCCGGCTGCGCGGCAGGCGGCCGCCATCAGATAGCTGCCAAAAGTACCGGGCGGCAGATAAATTACCTGCCCATCCGCCAGATGCGGGGCCAGCAGCCCGGCAATATCCATCTGGGCAAAGGCCGGGGCTGGACAGACAATCAGCTCGGCCCCGCGCACCGCCTCGCCCATATCTGCGGTGACACAGGCGAGGGCGAGGTCATGGCTGCCAGCATGATCCAGAAGCCGCAGCGGCTGGCCGTCTGCAAGACTGCCAAAAGCGGCGAAGTCGCGACGCCAGAACCGCACCTGATGACCTGCCAGCGTAAAATCAGCGGCAGCAGCATAGCTGCCATTGCCGCCACCCAAAACCGCTATTTTCATCTCGGCGCCCTCCCTTATTTCAGCATTTTGGCCGCCTGTTGCCCGGCGATGCGGCCCAGCGTCAAGGCGGTCAACAGCCCATTGCCGGAGAGATAGCCCGATACATCCGGGCCAGACACGCCGCGCGCGGCCCCACCTGCCGCCAGCAAATTAGGCAGCGGCTGGCCGGTTTCATCCAGCACCCGCGCCGTGGTATCAATATCCAGCCCGCCTTGTGTATGGAACAGCGCCCCGGTCACCTGAATCGCATGATAGGGCGCGCCAAGGGCAGGATGGCCAGTAAAATCACGGCCCAGCGGGTCAGCTTTGCTGCCTGCCTGAAAAGCGGTCATCTCTGCCAGAGTCTCTTGCAGCTGGCTGGCCGGAATTTTCAGCCGCTCGGCCAGTGCCTCCAGACTGTCGGCGCTGATCACTGCCCCGGCTGTTTCCGCCTCGGCAAAATCTGGAAAGCTGCGGCCAAGCTCCAGCAGGCGGTCATCAAACAGCACAAAAGCGGTCTTGTCTGTCTGGGCCATGACCCGGGCGGCCTGTTCAGAATAGCCCTCATGCTCGTTGGAAAAGCGCTGGCCCTGTTTATTGATCAGCGCGCCGCCTTCCATCATCAATGCCCAGGAAATCAGCGCCCCATGCG
>JADHLK010000100.1 GCA_016780695.1 Alphaproteobacteria bacterium
GCCTGACCGAGACCGCGCTGCGAGAGGCAGAAGAGGAGATCAGCCTGGCGCGCGAATCGGTGGAAATCAGGGGATTTTTGCCCAGTATCGAAACCGGAACCAATTTTGCCGTCCTGCCCGTGGTTGGCGGCATCCGGCTGGCAGCTGGTGAGCAGGTGGCAGACCGGTTGGCCCGCCTGACGGCTGACAAGGGTGAGGTGGCTGCCTTCTGGGCTGAGCCGGTGGCCCGTTTCCTCAACCAGCAGACTTATGAGGAAACGGAGAGAATCCTGCCGGACCAGCGCAGAAGGCGTTTCTGGCAGGTGGCCGGATCAGACCCGGTTATTTGGGGGGCAACTGCCCGTATTCTGAAAAATCTGGCTGATCGCGTGGCCTTGCCGGAGCCGGGCTGATAGTATCACCCAGAGGCGGTCCCGGCTTTGCCGCGGGCTGCTGGGCTCGCAAGTGCCCGCTGGGCAGGCGGCCTGATGAATATGGCTTCTGGCGAAAAGGCTTCTGAGAACAAAGAAGAACAGGGTTTTGCACAATGCAGCGAATTTTGCTTATAGCTTTTGCGGTAATAGCGGTGCTGATGGTCTGGATGGGCCTTGGCTGGCTGGCACGGCGGCGCAGCGCTGGCCATGCGGGGCTATCGGTCAGCAACCGCGTTTTCTGGGCGGCTCTGGCCGGTCTGGCAGTTTTGCTGGCCGGATTGCTGATGCTGGAGGTCAATTCCAGCAGCCCGGACGGCAAATATCAGCCGGCCCGGCTGGAGGCAGGCAAAATTCAGCCGCCGGTCTTTGAAGCGGACAGGAAATGAGCAAGGCTGCGGGCTTGCCTGGCTGGGCTGACCGGCCGCTGGTCTGGCAGATATTCCGGCTGGCAGATCAGGCAGGCGGTGAGGCCCGGCTGGTCGGGGGGGCGGTGCGCGACTGGCTGGCTGGACATCTCGATGGGGGCGGCCAGCCTGATCTGGATATGGCCTCGACCTTGCCGCCGCAGCTTATGGCCGCTGCTGCCGCCAAGGCCGGGCTGGCGGTTTATGAAACTGGGCTGGCGCATGGCACGATCACACTGAAAGATCAGCAAGACAGCATAGAGCTGACCCAGACACGGCGCGATACGCGCACTGATGGCCGCCATGCTGAGGTGCAGCCAACCGATAATTGGGCCGAAGATGCGGCGCGGCGGGATTTTACCGTCAATGCGATCTATCTGAAGCGGGACGGCCAGCTGTTTGATCCCTGTGGCGGGCAAGCTGATCTGGCAGCCGGGCGGCTGCGTTTTATCGGCGCGGCAGAGCACAGGCTGGCCGAGGATTATTTGCGGCTGTTGCGCGGCTTCCGGCTGGCTGCTGAGAAGGGGCTGCGGCTGGATGCCACTGGTCTGGCGGCGATGCGAGAGGCCCTGCCGGGTCTGGCCGGCCTCTCGGCAGAGCGGATTACTGCAGAAATGCGGCGCTGGCTGGAGGCAGCAGACGGGCTGGTGATGCTTGCTGAGGCCGCGTCCATTGGGCTGGACCGGGCCTTGTTCGGGCAGGCTTGGCACTTACCAGAGGCGGCGTTTTATGACCGGCTGGACTGGCTGGGGCGGCTGGTATTGATTTGCGGGCCGGATGGCGCGCTGGAGGAGTGTGGCAGGCTGCGCTTCAGCCGGGCCGAGCTGGGGCGGGTTCATCAGCTTGGCAGACAGCTGGACAAGACTGAGCTGGCCGGGCTGGCCGGGCCGGACTGGCAGCAGACGGCCTACTGGCTGGAGGAAGCTGGAGCGCGCCTGCTGATCAGCTGCCTGTGGCAAGATGTGCCCTTGCCAGACATGGCCCGCTTGCGCCAGATTGAAACATTCAAGAGGCCAGCCTTTCCGCTGGTCGGCGCAGATTTGCTGGCCGCTGGGCTGGCAGAAGGCCCACAGCTGGGCCGCAGGCTGAAAGAATTGGAACAAGACTGGGTGGCCAGCGGCTTTGCTGGCACGCGGGCAGAATTGCTGGAGCAGGTCAAAAAATTCCTGATAGGGAAGCTGGAATGATCGCAGGTGAACCGCTGGATTTGGACGAAAAAAAACAGCAGGCGGCAGACTGGTTCCGCCAGCTGCGCGATGATATTTGCCAGCGTTTCGAGGCGCTGGAAGAGGCCGCCGGGGAGAGCCAGCTGGCAGATAGTCCGCCCGGTCGGTTTGAGCGCAAGCCCTGGCAAAGACCGGAAGGTGGCGGCGGCGAAATGGGGCTGATGCGCGGGCGTGTCTTTGAAAAGGTCGGGGTTAATATCTCAGTCGTGCATGGTCAGTTTTCCGAGGAATTCAGGAAATCCATCCGCGGGGCAGATGAGGATGGCCGTTTCTGGGCCGGGGGGATATCGCTGGTGGCGCATCCGCATAACCCGTTTGTGCCAACCGCGCATATGAATACCCGCTTTATCGCTACCACCAAAAGCTGGTTCGGCGGCGGTGGGGATTTAACGCCGATGTTGCCGGATACCGAAGCAGCAGAGGCATTTCACGCTGCACTCAAGACCTGTTGTGATGGCCATGATCCGGCCTATTATCCGAAATTCAAAGAGTGGTGTGATAGTTATTTTTTCCTCAATCACCGTCAGGAGCCGCGCGGGTCCGGTGGTATTTTCTATGACAATCTGGAAACTGGCGACTGGCAGGCAGATTTTGCCTTCACCCGCGATGTGGGCTGTTGTTTTCGGGATAGTTACTGCCAGATTGTGGCTGAGCGGATGAACCAGCCCTGGGGGGAGGCAGAACGCCATGCGCAGCTGGTGCAGCGCGGCCGCTATGTCGAATTCAACCTGCTACAGGATCGCGGCACGCTGTTCGGGCTGAAAACGGGCGGCAATATAGAGGCTATTTTGATGAGCCTGCCGCCGGAGGTGCGCTGGCCCTGATGCCAGCCGGTCAAGGCTTGCGAGCAGTCTGTTGGCCAAAAGCGCGACAAATTGTTTCAGCCAGCCCTTAAAGGGCAGATTTTTTCCTCGAAAAATTCTACCATCCGGATGATTTCGGCATTGAGATTTGCCGCCCAATTTTGCTAGAAGAAACAGGCGGCAATCGAATAGCTGTTTTTTTCGGATTGTCAGACTTTCGAGGGGAATATGGCAAAGACACTTTCCAAATCATCTGCGGGCAAATCCCCGGCGGATAAGAACGCACCGGAAAATCCTGGCCGGCGTGATTTCATTGTGGTTGCCAGCTATGCGATGGGGGCCGTTGGTGCGGCTGCGTTTGCCTGGCCGGTGATCAATCAGATGAATCCGGCAGCTGATACGCTGGCACTGGCCAGCATTGAGGTGGATGTTTCCAAAATCAGCGAAGGCCAGTCAATCACCATTAAATGGCGTGGCAAGCCGGTCTTTATCCGGCATCGCACGGCGGCTGAAATCGCAGCGGCTGATGAGGTTGATCTGGCCGGGTTGCGCGATCCAGAAACAGATGAGGGGCGCGTGGCCAGACCGGAATTTCTGGTGGTGCTGGGCGTATGCACGCATCTGGGCTGTGTGCCGCTGGGCCAAAAAGTGGGTGAAGTGCGCGGCGAATATGATGGCTGGTTCTGCCCGTGCCATGGCTCGCATTATGACAGTTCAGGACGCATTCGCAAGGGGCCGGCGCCTACCAACCTGGAAGTGCCGCCTTATGAGTTCACCTCTGATGCGGTTATCCGTATCGGCTAGCCTTTAGATGTGACAAGCGAGGAATATCAAGATGTCTGCCAAGCAATTTTCCAATCCTGTTGTGCGCTGGATTGACCATCGGTTACCCGTATTCAGCTTTCTGGATCATGAGCTGCATGAATATCCGACACCGAAAAACCTGAATTATTTCTGGAATTTTGGCTCGTTGGCCGGCATTACGCTGGTGATAATGATTGTCACCGGCATTGTGCTGGCGATGAGCTATACCCCGCATGTAGACCATGCCTTTGATTCAGTTGAGCGGATTATGCGCGATGTTAATCATGGCTGGCTGCTGCGCTATATTCACATGAACGGGGCCAGCTTCTTTTTCATTGTTGTCTATATCCATATTTTCCGGGGGCTTTATTACGGGTCCTACAAGGCCCCGCGAGAGCTTTTGTGGATGCTGGGCGTGGTCATCCTGCTATTGATGATGGCAACGGCCTTTATGGGCTATGTGCTGCCTTGGGGGCAGATGTCCTTTTGGGGCGCGACGGTGATTACCAACCTGTTTTCTGCTATTCCGCTGGTCGGTGATTCCATTGTGACCCTGCTCTGGGGCGGTTTTTCAGTGGATAACCCGACCTTGAACCGGTTTTTTGCGCTGCATTATCTGATGCCGTTCCTGATTGCCGGGGTGGTGATATTGCATATCATTGCGCTGCACCGGTTTGGCTCTAACAATCCGATTGGCATTGATGCCAGCGGCCCGCAAGATACCGTTCCATTCCATCCTTACTATACGATTAAGGATTTCTTCGGGTTGAGCGTATTTTTGAGCCTGTTCGCGGCGGCTGTCTTCTTCTTCCCGAATTTCATGGGGCACCCGGATAACTATATTCCGGCAGACCCGATGCAGACCCCGGCCCATATCGTGCCGGAATGGTATTTCCTGCCTTTCTATGCAATTTTGCGTGCGGTGCCGGACAAGCTGGGCGGCGTGCTGGCCATGTTCGGGGCCATAGCGGTTCTGTTCGTGCTGCCCTGGCTGGACAGATCGCCGGTGCGCTCCGCCAGATTCCGGCCCGCTTTCAAGATTTTCTTCTGGCTGTTTGCCATTGATTGCGTGGTGCTGGGCTATCTCGGTGGGCAGCCAGCTGAGGGAATTTATGTGGTGTTGAGCCGCGTGGCTACGGTCTGGTATTTCCTGCATTTCCTCGTCTTCCTGCCGCTGCTGTCGGTATTTGAGACGCCGCGGCCGCTGCCGCAATCGATATCCAGCCCGGTGCTTGGCGGGGGGGCAGCCCTGGCCGGAGCGGCGGCAAATGCCGCAAAGGAGAAAGTCTGATGCGCAGGTCACTCACAGCTATTCTGCTCAGCCTTCTGGCCGGGCCGGCGCTGGCCGCTGGTGGCGGGGATGTACTCATCAAAGAGCGCGACTGGAGCTTTTCAGGCCCTCTTGGAACTTATGACAAGGCTGCGATGCAGCGCGGCTTTCAGGCCTATCAGGAAGTCTGTGCGGGCTGTCACTCGCTGGATTTGATAGCGTTCCGAAATCTGGCTGATCTGGGCTATAATGAGGCTGAGATTAAAGCGATTGCCGCCGAATATGATATTGAGGACGGGCCCGATGATGACGGCGAGATGTTCACCCGCCCGGGCCGGCCTGCGGATCGCTTTCCGGCCCCTTATGCCAATAATCAGGCAGCCAGAGCGTCCAATAACGGGGCCTTGCCACCGGATCTGTCCTTGATTGTGAAGGCCCGCGCGAACGGGGCAAATTACCTTTATTCGCTGCTGACTTCTTATGGGGAGGCTCCGGCCGGAACCGAAGTGCCGGACGGGATGCATTACAATGCCGCCTATAGCGGCAAGATGATAGCGATGCCGCAGCCGCTTTATGGGGATGATGTCAGCTATGCTGATGGGGCGGACAGTTCAGCCGAGGGGATCGCCGCCGATCTGGTGCAGTTCCTCGCCTGGACTGCTGAGCCAAAAATGGAGACCCGCAAGCGCACTGGCGTGGCAACCATGCTGTTCCTGCTGGTTCTGGTGGGCTTTTCCTATCGGGCCATGAAGGTTATCTGGTCAGATGTAAAAAAGGCCTGATCGGCTAA
>JADHLK010000101.1 GCA_016780695.1 Alphaproteobacteria bacterium
CGCCCCGGCTGGCACAATCAGCTGCGCCCCGCCATCACGGGCCGCCTTTGTCAGCTGCTGCAAGAGATTAGCGTCAGCCAGCGCACCGACAGAGGCAATCAGAAAATCACAGCCCTGCTTGAGAATCTCGGCCCCGTAAGAGGCGACCGCCTGATGCCCGGCAGCTTCCACCACCAGATCCGGCTGGGCGGCAAGCAGATTATCCAGCTCAGAGCAAACCTCCAGCCGGACTTTTTTTGTGCCCAGCTGCGCGCTGACCGCCTTTTGCGTCTCAGCCAGCCTCACTTGCCGGACCAGCAGCGAGAGCCTTTCCGGCCCGCCTTCCGGCTGGTCATAAAGAATCGGAATCAGATCAGCAGCAATGGCCCCATAGCCTATCAGGGCAAGATGCCGCTGGGTCATTTTGCCCCTCCAGCTGCCCCGGCAGGCGGGCCGGCAAAGGCGGTGGCAAAAGGCCCGATAGCTATCATATCAACCTCTACCAGCGCTGGCCCCTTGACAGATAAAGTCTTGTCAAAGGTTTCGGCGAAATCTTCGATGCGGGTGACTTTGCTGTGCGGCATATCCACAGCCGCGCAGAGTTTGGCAAAATCCGGCGTTTTCAGCTTGGAATAATGCCGCCGCCCGCCATATTGGGCATCCTGAATATTCTCTATCACCCCATAGGCTGCGTCATTCATCAAGAGATAGGTGATATCCAGCCCTTCATCCACTGCCGTGATCAGCTCTGCCATGCCCAGCTGCGCCCCGCCATCCCCTAGCAAGGCTATGGTGCGGGTCTGAGGATTGGCCAGAGCGGCCCCGACAGCCATCGCAATTCCCTGGCCGATACCGCCGCCCAGCGCGTGCACGCCCAGATGCGGGGCGGCTATCTGAACATAACGATTGCCAAAGGTGGAGTTTGAGATGGTAATGTCGCGCACCCACGCATGCTGGCCGGCCGGCACCAGTGACAGGAGATGATCTGCCAGCTCCTGATAGGGGCCAAGCCCGGCCCGCAACTGCCCTTCAGACTGGGCGCGGGCGATGGCGATCTCATGCGCCAGCTGCGGATCAACATCCAGCCTGTCCGGCAATTTTTCCAGCAGGGCGGCCAGCGTCTGGGCTGCATCACTGCACAAAAACAGGTCCACCGGATAGTTACGCCCAGCCTGTGTCGGCTCAGCATCAATTTGCACCAGCGGAGAGGGCAGCAGCATTTTATTGTTCTGGGTTTCATTGCCGCGCAAGCGCGATCCGACCACGATCATCAAATCACATTTACTGTAAATCTCGCGCGCCTGCGGGGTCATGTTAAAGGCGCCCAGCGTTGCGGCATGGGTTTCCGGGACCACCGCCCGCCCCTGGGTTGAGGTCACCACGCCAAAGCCCCGCTCTACCAGAGCCAGCGCTTCTGCCCCGGCCTGCCGCGCCCCGCCGCCCAGCCACAGCATCGGCCGCTTTGCCTTCACCACCATTCCGGCCAGCGCCTCTATCGCCTGATCATCAACCGGCGCAAGGGCCGGTTTTGGCGGCCGCGCGGGCGGGTTGGAAACAGCTGGCAAATGCTGGACATCAATCGGAATTTCCAGACTGACCGGGCCGCTGGGCGGGTTCAGGGCTGCCCGCATCGCCGCTTCGATAGTGCCGATTACTGATTTTTCATCCCAGATACGAAACACCGCCTTGGACAGCCCGGCCAGCATGGTGGGCTGTTTTGGCACATCATGGATAGCGGCGCGATCCCGGTCCATGAACGGGCGGTCAATCTGGGTTGTGATATGCACCAGCCTGCTGCCTGCGGTCAGGGCCTCGGCCTGGGCCCCGGCGGCATTGCCAGCAGCTGTGCCGGTTGAGGTCAGCACAACCCCAACCTCTCCAGAGACACGCGAATAAGCATCCGCCATATTCATCGCCCCGGCCTCACCACGCGCCGGAACAAAGCGAATGCGCCCCTGCTCAGCAAGCGCGTCCAGAATCGGCATATTATGAATAGAGATAACGCCAAAAACAGTGCGCACCCCGAAATCGGCAAGCGCCCCGGCAATCTGATGGCCAACGGTCTGTGTCATAGCAGGACTTTCTATAAATTTTCAAACAAAGCGCGATACGCCGCCGGATATTTCCAGCTGCGCCCCGGTGATATAGCTAGCGGCGGGTGAGGCCAGAAAGATCAGTGCCCGCGCCGCCTCCTCTGGCTGGCCAAGACGGCCCAGCGGGATTTTTTTGCTGGCCGCAAGATTGGCATACCAACTCTCGCGGCTGACAGATTTATCCTCGCGATTATCAAACCGGCGCTGCCATTGCTGGCTGTCAACAAGGCCCAGCACAATAGAATTAACCCTGATCGCCGGGGCCAATTCGCCAGCCAGGGATTTCAGCAAATTTTGCACACCGCTGCGCGCTGCCGAGGTGCAGACCATATGCGGCTCCGGCTGATAGGCGAGCAGTGAATTCACCCCGACAATCGCCCCGGCAGAGCTATTTTTCAGCATGGTTTCAAAGGCTCTTATCGGGTGAATCTGGCTAAAGAATTTCAGCTCCAGCTCCTCTCGCCAGGCTTCATCACTGGTATCAGCAAAGGTGGAAACGCGGCCCTGCCCGGCATTGGTGATCAGGCCATCACAGCCGCCGAACCGGTCTGCAACCTTGCTGGCAAAATCGGCCACCGCCTCTTTATCCAGAACAGACAACGCCGCGGCATAGACCCGCTCGCTGCCATATTCGGTCTGCAACGCCGCATAGGCTGTGTTCAGCCGCTCAGCCCCTCTGGCACAAAAGGCGACGCGCGCCCCGGCATCCAGAAAACCCCTCACAGCAGCCAGTCCAATGCCGGACGAGCCGCCTGTCACAACCACAATCTTGTCTGTCAGCTGCAAATCCACCTGCTTGCTCCTGAACCGGAAACTACACGGAAAAACCCGGGTCAGGCCGACCGGCCATCACCGCGCGCTGGGCCGGGGTTGGCGGGCCAGCTGTCATCCATTGATCCATCGATTCTGGATCATTGCGTGACCATATTTTCGGCTGATGAGTCGCCTCTTCAATTTGCTGCACCTCAGCAGTGAATTCGATAACAAAACCGGAGGGCGAGACAAAATAGGCGAACGGGTTATTGCCCGGCCCGTGGCGGCCCGGTCCCCAGCTCGGCACTTGGCCACTCTGTTTCATCCGCCCGATACCCCGCATGAAGCTGTCAATGCCGGGCATTTCAAAAGCCACATGATTGACCGAGGCATATTGGGCGCGCACCAGCGCGATCGCATGATGATCATGGCTACAGCGCAGAAAAACCATCTGATCTGCTGAATAATCGCTGGTTCGGAAACCCACCACCTCTTGATACCAGGCCTCGCCGCCTTCCATATCCGGCGTGTTCAGCACTACATGTGAGAGCTTGCGCGGATAGGCCGTCCGATCTGCTGGCTGGCGCTGCTCAACCCCGGCTGAGACCCGCAAGCGCCGCTTATCCGGGTCCAGCAGGTCAAACCCATAGCCGCCAAAGGGATCATCCAGCCGGGCAGGCTTGCCCAGCACCTGACCACCCTTTGCCACAATCTGGGCATGGATGGCATCAATCTCTGCCTCGGTTTCCATGCCGAAATGGATATGGTCAATACCATAAACACTGTCTTCTTTCAGCCCATAGATACATGGCTCAGAGCCGGTTCCGCTCAGCCAGACCTGGCCTTCTTCTTGCCGGGCAACCTCCAGCCCCCATTGCTTGACATAAAAATCAGTGGTGGCGGTCATGCCGGGCGCGCGCATCACGATACCCCGCAAAAATCCGAAACTTAATGGTTTTTTCATCTTATCCCCCTTTCGGGTCAGGCACCCTTTTGGATCAAGTCATCCCGGCTTCAGCTCGGCTGGCCAATAGCGGCCAGTTTCTTGAAACGCTCAATAAATTCATCTGGCTTTTGCAGATAGACAGCATGCCCTGCATCACCAATTTCCTCAATAGCCGGCTGATGCCCATGCTGACCGGCCCAGGCCGCAGCCGCACTATAGGTCTGTTCTGGCGGCGTGACCAGATCACCGCTGCCAATAATGAAGCCGGGCTCAACCTGCAGCTGGGCCATATCGGCTATCAGATTACCAGAGGCCAGCATCCGCACCGCCTGCTGATAGCCGGGCGGGTTGATTTTGGCCATTTCCTGAAACACTGCCTCGACCAGCTGCGGGTTTTTTTCCGGCGCATGAAGCAAGCGGGCTGAGCGGGCGCGGGCGAAGTCTTCTGGCCCCTGTTTTGCCAGCTCTGAGAGCCTGTTTTGCATCGCTTCTGGCATCACCCCGCCAACCGGCACCTGATACCCCAGAGCAGGCGAAGCCAGCACCAGATGCGTTACCCGGCCCGGACAGCGCAGCGCAAAAGCTGCCGCCATCAGACAGCCCAGCGAATGGCCCAGCAGACACATCTGATCTATCTGCTGGCTGTCGGCGAACCGTTCCAGAGCCTCGGCATAATCCATCGCCAGCGGCCAATCTGCCTTCAGCGGTGTCGAATCAAGATAGCCGGGGGCGTTCCAGGCAATCAGATGCCCCTGCCCGCCAAACCGATCAAGAAACCTGGCAAAGGACTGGGCGCTGGAGCCGATCCCATGCAAAGCCATCACCAGCGGCCCGCCACCCGGACGCTGCAGATAGGATATGCCGGTTCTGCGGTCGAGTGCGGCTTGCGTGTTATCGCTCATGCCGGACCTGCCGTTGACTTACACTGTGGCAATAAAATCCCCCTTGGCAAACAAAACCATCTGGCGACCAAAATCGAGCTTCTCAGTCACGGTCAGCTGCCTGTCCCTTATGCGGGCCGCCTCATGCTGACCCCCATGTAAACTGTTCAGGATTGAACAGATTGTTCATATTTTGCAATTAACGCGCGATCCTGTCAAGCCAATAGAGGGCCCGAACTGAACCCGGTTTGACCACGGATTGACCCCGGATCAGGCCCGAATTGAACCCGGATTGAAACCTGATGGAACCCGGCTTCAGAGAGTTATTTGCAAGGTTAGCTCGGCTCAGCCAAGGCCACAAACTTCCGCGGCGGCTATCTGCCAGCGACCTACCAGGGCCGGATAACGGGCTGTTCCAGCTCTGCATAGGCGGCCAGTTCAGCAGGCAATACCGGCTGATAATCCGGCCACCAGTGAAACGGTGTTTCTGAGTCCTGATAGGTGGTTGACAAGGGCCCGCCCTTGGTGCGGAACAGATAGATATTTCCGGTCAGGCTGCCATAGGGGCCATGCGGAATTTTTGGCGGCCGCCAAAAATACGCCCCTGGCCGCATCAGGCCGAGATTACCATGCACTTCGCCGGAGATTAAAAACATCTCCTCCACAACAGGATGCACTTCCGCCCGCTCTGCCCAGCGCAGGCCCATAGTGCCCAAAATCCAAGTCTGATCGCCGTTCTGCGGGTCCTCAAACAGCATCCGCCGGCCGGCACCGGCAGGAAATTCAGGATGAAAATTACCGGTATAGGGCAATGTCATGGCATCAAGCCCCGCAACCAGCCGCGCCGCCTCAAAATCGATAGTTTGTGAATCCGCCAGCTGAGGGGCGGCAGAAAAAAAAGTCACCACCACCGCCCCGTTCGGGGCCGACAGGG